>JANXVP010000270.1 GCA_025351615.1 Ramlibacter sp.
GAGCTGCTCGCTGCCGTACAAGCCCGGCACGTCGGCGTAGCCCTGGCCTTGCGCGGTAATGGCGGTAGCTTCGGTGATCAGCAGGCCGGCGCTGGCTCGCTGCGCGTAATACTCCGCCATCAGCGGCGTCGGCAGCGCGCCAGGCGCGCGGTTGCGCGTGAGCGGCGCCATCACGATGCGGTTTGGCAGGTCCAGGTCGCCGGCACGGACGGGATCGAACAGGGTAGGCATGACGGGTATTTCTTTCGTGGTTGTTGACAGCGCGCAGGTGAATGCGCCGGCAGAGGCCTTGCAGTCACGCCTCATTGGCTTTTGTGCCATGCGAGGTCATGCCCGGCACGGCCATCGCCGTTCTCTTGTCTATTTGAGCAGGCCTTCTGCCTTCATCGCTTCCTGCACGGCAGGCCGCGCAGCGACGCGCTCGCGGTAGGCGACCAGATTTGGATAAGGGGCAAGGTCGATGTTCATCGGCTTGGCCCAGTTGCTTACGGTGAACAGGTAGCCATCGGCCACGCTGAAGCTGTCGCCCATGAGGTATTGCTTGTTCTTCAGCTCACTGTCGATCCACGCGAAGCGGCTCGCCAGCTTGTCACGGCTGATCGCCTTTCCTTCTTCCGGCATCGCCGGGTTGAACAGCGGCGAAAACGTCTTGTGGATCTCGGTGCCGATGAATGTCAGCCACTCCTGCAGGCGGTATCGCGGCAGCGTGCCATTGGCCGGCGCCAGGTTCTTGTTCGGTACCTGGTCAGCGATGTACTGCACGATTGCAGGGACTTCGCGCAAGCGCGTGCCGTCGTCGAGTTCCAGCATGGGCACGTAGCCCAAGGGATTGATGCCGTAGTAGTCGGTGCCGTCCTGCAGCTTGTGACTTTTGGTGCTGGCTAGAACGGGTTCGAACGCCAGCCCCGCTTCGCGCAACGCAATGTGGGGTGACAGCGAGCAGGCGCCGGGGGAGTAGTACAGTTTCATGGGGATTCCTTCGTGCTTTGGGGATTGGAAGCACCTGCCATGCTAGCGCCTGGCCGAGCCGCTGACGGCGCCAGCGGGTGGATTGCGCGCCCGTCCTACAGCGGCGGGCGGCGGCTGCTGATGACGTGCCAGCTGCCCGGTTCTAGGATAGCTGCGTCGGCCTGCAGGCCCCCTTGAAGGAATTCTCCATGTTGAAGTACGCCATCATCTTTGCCGTGATCTCGCTGATCGCCGCTGCCCTTGGCTTCGGCGGCGTGGCTGCCGGCGCCGCCGGCATTGCCAAGTTGCTGTTCGGGCTGTTCCTGGTGCTCGCCGTGATTTTTGTGGTGCTGGCCGTCCTGGGTGTCGGTGCCGCCAAGAAGACCCTGCGGTAGGAGTCGGAGGGTGCATCAATCGACCGTCGAAACCGTCCTCGAATACGACATCCAGGCGCCGACCCATTTCTGCTTCAACATCGAAGCCGCGCACTGGTCGACGCAGAACATCGTGAGTGAGCGGCTCGCCGTTTCGTCCGGCGTGTCGGTGCACACTTTCACCGATCCCGGCAGCGGCAACCGCTTCTTCCGCTTCGATGCGTCGCCGGGTCCGCTGCTGGTCGATTACAAGGCGCAAGTGGAAGTGTTCTCCGAGCACATCGACGAGAACCTGCAGGAAACGCCGGTGAGCCAGGTGCCGGACGAGATCTTTCACTACCTGATGCCGACGCGTTATTGCGAGTCGGACGTGATGGGCGCGACCGCGCAGCAGCTGTTCGGCAATGAGCAGCCTGGAGTCGCGCGGGTGCGAAAGGTCATCGCCTGGATTCAAGATTCGATTGCGTACCGGCCCGGGAGCAGCACGTCCACGACCACGGCGCACGACGTTTTTGTACAGCGTGCCGGCGTCTGCCGGGACTTCGCGCACCTTGCGATCACCTTTTGCCGGGCGGTGAACATTCCGGCACGGCTGGTCGTCGGCTATGTCTGGTTCGACGAGCCGCCGCAGGATTTTCACGCCATCTTCGAGGCCTGGATCGGTGGCCGCTGGGTGCTGTTCGATCCATCGGGCATGGCACCGGTGGACCGGCTGGTACGCATCGGCACGGGACGCGATGCCAAGGACGTGGCCTTCAGCACCATCTTCGGGCGGCTGCAGATGACCCGCAAGGAAGTCTCGGTGCTGGAGCATGACCCGCGCGGCCGGGTGGCCAGCGGCACGCCGGCCCTGCAGCTGGCGGTGGCCGAGCAGGCGCCGGCTGCCGCAGCCTAGTTGCTGTAGCTGGGGTCGGCTTTTTCCAGGCGGCGCAGCAGCGAGGGCCAGACGAAGGCGCCGCCCATGCCGCCCGTCTGCACCTTCAGCGCTTGCGCCACGCCCTGGACAATCAAGGGGTTGACGGCAATCAACTCGCCGCCGGCTTGGGCGTCGATCTGAATCCGGCAGGCGTTCTCGAATGTGTACATCGACAGAAACGCGTCTGCGATGGTCTTGCCGACTGTCAGCAGGCCATGGTTGCGCAGCACCAGGAAGTTGGCGCTGCCTAAATGGGCCTGCAGTCGCGGTTTTTCCTCCTCCCGAAAGGCGACGCCCTCATAGTCGTGGTACGCGAGCGACGCCAGGATGAAAGTGGACTGCTGCGAGATCGGCAGGATGCCGCCCTTTTGGGCGCTGACGGCGACGCCCGCGCGGGTGTGGGTGTGCAGCACACAGGTGATGTCCTCGCGCGCTTCGTGCACCGCGCTGTGAATCACGAAGCCGGCTGGATTGACCGGGAACGGCGAGTCGATGATCTTGTTGCATTTCTGGTCGACTTTCACCAGCGACGAAGCGGTGATCTCGTCGAACATCAGCCCGTACGGGTTGATCAGGAAGTGGTGATCCGGCCCTGGGACGCGCGCTGTGATGTGGGTGAAGACCAGATCGCTCCAGCCATACATCGCCACCAGCCGGTAGCAGGCGGCGAGATCCACGCGCAGCTGCCATTCTTGCGCGCTGACGACCTGTTTGAGCGATGCGATGTCCATGCTTGTCTCCTGTTGCTTCGTCGCATTCCAGCACGAAGCGGGAGCGGCTGCAATCCTGCCGGCGACACGGCGTTCAGGCCGGCTGCGTGTCGCGCTCGAGCTGCACAAGAAAGCGCATCGCGTGGCTGGCGGTCGCGCCGCACATCTCGGCAGACGGCTTGAGTTGCGAGCAAACCGACGACCGGTCCGCCGAGCCGAAGATCCGGCAGCGGTTGTCGTCGTCGAGGTGAAAGCAGCGCGTGCCGGCCGGTTTGCCCTGCGCCATGCCCGGAATCGGCGAACTGATGGACGGGGCGATGCAGCAGGCGCCACAGCCTGGACGACAGTTCATTTGCTATCAAATTTGTAGCGCGTGCGACGTTCTTCGGTTGCGCGGTCGGGGGTAGATGGCTTCATGCGTCGATTGCACCATAGGCGGGGACTGAAAGGGCAATGCGTCCCGCCGGCAGGCACGAAATGCGCGGTGCCGGTAAAATCGGTGTTTTGGTCCGGCCTGCCAGCCCCCCGCGCTTGAGGCGCCCACCCCATGCTTTACCCCGAAGAATTCGACGTGATCGTCGTTGGTGGCGGCCACGCCGGCACCGAGGCAGCACTGGCTGCAGCGCGCATGGGTTGCAAGACCCTGCTGTTGACGCACAACATCGAGACGCTGGGGCAGATGAGCTGCAATCCCTCGATCGGCGGCATCGGCAAGGGACACCTGGTCAAGGAAGTGGACGCGCTGGGCGGCGCCATGGCGATCGCCACGGACGAAGCCGGCATCCAGTTCCGTGTCCTCAACTCGAGCAAGGGGCCGGCGGTGCGGGCGACCCGCGCGCAAGCTGACCGGATTCTCTACAAGGCGGCGATCCGTCGGCGGCTCGAAAACCAGCCGAACCTCACGCTGTTCCAGCAGGCGGTCGACGACCTGATGGTGGAGGGCGATCGGGTCGTCGGAGCCGTCACGCAGATCGGCATCCGTTTCCGGTCGCGCACGGTTGTCCTGACCGCTGGCACCTTCCTTGACGGCCGCATTCATGTCGGCCTCAGCAACTACCAGGCGGGGCGAGCCGGGGACCCGCCGGCCATCTCGCTGTCGGCGCGTCTGAAGGAGCTGAAGCTGCCGCAAGGACGGCTCAAGACCGGCACGCCGCCGCGCCTGGACGGCCGCAGCATCGACTTTTCCAGGTGCGAGGAGCAACCGGGGGATGCAATGGGGGCGGACGCCAGGCCGCAGGACATGCCTGTATTCAGCTTCATGGGCAGCGCGGCCATGCATCCGGCCCAGATGCCGTGCTGGATCACGCATACCAACAGCCGCACCCACGAGATCATCCGCTCCGGCTTTGACCGCAGCCCCATGTTCACCGGCAAGATCGAGGGCATCGGCCCACGGTATTGCCCCAGCGTCGAGGACAAGGTCAACCGCTTCGCCGACAAGGAGAGCCACCAGATCTTCCTCGAGCCCGAGGGGCTGACGACCAACGAGTATTACCCCAACGGCATTTCGACCAGCCTCCCGTTCGACATCCAGTACCAGCTGGTGCGCTCCATGGCGGGCCTGGAGAACGCCCACATCCTGCGGCCCGGCTATGCAATCGAGTACGACTACTTTGACCCGCGCTCGCTGAAAAGCAGCTTCGAAACCCGCGCCATTGGCGGCCTGTTCTTCGCCGGACAGATCAATGGGACGACCGGCTACGAAGAGGCTGCGGCCCAGGGACTTTTCGCTGGCATCAATGCGGCGCTGCAATGCCAAGGCCAGGCCGCTTGGCTGCCGGGGCGCAGCGAGGCTTATCTGGGCGTGCTGGTCGACGATCTCATCACCAAAGGCGTGACTGAGCCGTATCGCATGTTCACCAGCCGGGCGGAGTTTCGCCTGCAGCTGCGCGAGGACAACGCCGACATGCGCCTGACCGAGGCGGGGCGGCGCATGGGCTTGGTCGGCGATGCCCGCTGGGCCTCCTTCAACCGCAAGCGCGACGCTGTTTCACGTGAAACCGAGCGGCTCAGGACAACCTGGGTCAATCCGCGGAATCTGGCTCCCGATGAGTCCGAGCGGGTCTTGGGAAAGTCCATTGAGCACGAGCACAATCTGGGCGATCTGTTGCGCCGCCCGGATGTGAGCTACGCCGGCTTGATGTCGCTCGAGGGCGGAAAATACGGCAACCCGGATGTTTCACGTGAAACGCTGGCAGAGCTGTGGGAGCCGGTGGTTCAGCAGCTGGAAATCGCCGCCAAGTACTCCGGCTACATTGCCCGGCAGCAGGACGAGGTGCTGCGCGCCGCCCACTACGAGAATCTCAAACTGCCTGCGGATTTCAATTACCTGCAGGTGCCGGCACTGTCGATCGAGGTTCGCCAGAAGCTTGACCGCCACAAGCCGGAAACGCTTGGACTGGCATCGAGAATTTCAGGGGTCACGCCGGCGGCGATTTCGCTGCTCCTGGTGCACCTGAGGAAAAGCCGGATCCAGGGCTTCGCGGTCCCGGCAAAGGCAGAAGACTCCGCGGCGGCATGAGCCAGTTGCTCGAGGCTGAGCTGCGCAAAGGGCTCGGCTTGCTCGGGCTGGAGCTGGTCGACTGCCAGGTCGGCCAATTACTGGCGTATCTCAGCTTGTTGCAGAAGTGGAACCGCGTCTACAACCTGACGGCCTTGCGGCAAGCCGGAGAAATGCTGACCCACCATCTGTTCGACAGCCTGGCTGTTGTTGCGCCGGTCAGGCGCCAGACTGGTGGGCGCCCGATCCGGCTGCTTGACGTCGGTTCGGGAGCAGGACTTCCCGGGGTCGTGATTGCGATCTGCTGCCCGGAAATTCAGGTGGATTGCGTCGACACTGTAGCCAAGAAGGCCGCGTTCATCCAGCAGGCCGCCGCGACACTGCAACTGGCCAACCTTCGGGGCCTCCATGCCCGGGTTGAAACTCTGGCAGGCCCCTACGATGTCGTGGCGTCGCGGGCCTTCGCATCATTGCCGGACTTTGTGCGGTGGTCGGGTGGCGCGTTGGCCGAAGGCGGCGTCTGGCTCGCCCAGAAGGGAAAGCATCCTGGCGATGAAATCGATGCCTTGCCAGCGACGGCGTCGGTGTTTCACGTGGAACAGCTCACGGTTCCCGGGCTGAATGCAGAACGCTGCATTGTCTGGGTGCGCCCGGTCCCGGGCGTGACGTAAACTCAGCCTTCAGAATCAGCGCACCAGGCAGGGAAATTCATGTTCGGCGTAGCAGACTACGGCGCTTTCGTCGCCGCAATCATCATCTTTCTTGCGATTCCCGGACCCGGCAACCTGGCGCTTATCACCTCGACCAGCAAGGGCGGCATCGCAGGTGGACTGGCCGCTACCTTGGGGGTGATTGCCGGCGACCAGGTGTTGATGTGGCTGGCGGTCGCCGGTGTCTCGGCGCTGCTCGCCGCCTATCCCGCAGCCTTTCATGCCGTCCAGTGGCTGGGCGCCGCGTACCTCGGGTGGCTCGGTTTGCGGATGCTGCTGGCCAAGCCAGGTGACCGGCCGGTGCTGCATATCGAGCCGCACCATTATTTCAAGCAGGCCGCGCTCATCACCTTGTTGAATCCCAAGGCCATCGTTTTTTACATGGCGTTTTTCCCGCTGTTCGTGGACCCGGCCCGGCACCAGGGCATGCTGACCTTCGGCGTCATGGCGGCGACCATCGCCACGCTCACCTTCAGCTATGGGCTGATCGTCGTTCTACTCACGCACCATCTTGCTGAACGCCTTCGCGCCAACCCGCTCATTGCCGGAGTGCTGAACAAACTGGCCGGCGTTTTCCTGCTGGGTTTTGGCATCAAGCTGGCGATGAGCAAGTGAGCGCCGCCCAGCCGTTGCGCGGGGCAAGGGTTTTCTGCGTCGCCAACCAGAAGGGCGGCGTCGGCAAGACCACGACCACGGTCAACCTTGCGGCGGGCCTGGCGAAGGTCGGGCAACGGGTGCTGATGATCGACCTCGACCCGCAGGGCAACGCCACCATGGGTTGCGGAATCGACAAGCGCAAGCTCGCACTGACGGTGTACGACGTGCTCCTCGAATCGGCGTCGATCATGGAGGCCAGGGTTCGCAGCGAGAAGTGCGGCTTCGATGTGCTCGGCGCCAACCGCGAGCTTGCCGGCGCAGAGGTGGAACTGGTCGAGGTCGAGCGGCGTGACCAGCGGCTGAAGCTCGCGGTTTCGGCCGTGTCCTCCGACTACGACTTCATCCTGATCGACTGCCCGCCATCGCTTTCCATGCTCACCTTGAACGGCCTGTGCTGCGCCCATGGCGTGATCGTGCCGATGCAATGCGAGTACTTCGCGCTGGAAGGCTTGACCGACCTCGTCAACACCATCAAGCAGGTCCACGCCAACATGAACAAGGACCTGCAGATCATCGGCCTGCTGCGCGTGATGTTCGACCCGCGCATCACGCTGCAGCAACAGGTCTCCGACCAGCTCAAGGCGCACTTCGGCGACAAGGTGTTCAACACCGTAATTCCCCGCAACGTGAGGTTGGCGGAAGCCCCCAGCTACGGCTTGCCCGGGGTGGTGTTCGACCCGGCCGCACGCGGCAGCATCGCCTACGTGGACTTCGCGCAGGAGATGGTCGAACGGATCGCCAAGCTCTGATGGCCGCACCATTTTTCCATGAACAGCCTCAGCTGGGTTCAACAGTCTGCTATTAAATCTATAGCAATGAAGTCATCCAATGTTCTTCTCCTGCCGGGCTGGGAAAACAGCGGCCCGCTGGATTGGCAAAGCCTCTGGGAGCAGCGGCACGGCTACCCGCGGGTGGAGCAGCATGACTGGCACCGGCCGCTGCGCGGCGACTGGATCGCGCGGCTGGAGGATGTGCTCCTGACGTGCGACGAGCCGGTGGTGCTGGTCGCGCACAGCCTGGGTTGCATCCTGACCGCTGCGTGGGCTGCGCATTCGAAAAATGCACACCGTGTCAAGGCGGCCCTGCTGGTCGCGCCGGACGATGTGGAGCGTCCGGGGATCCGCGAGCGGCTCCCCAGCTGGTCGCCGATCGCGCTGCAGGTGCTGCCGTTTCCCAGCGTCCTGCTGGGAAGCCGGGACGACCCCAATTGCGAGTTCGAACGGGCCCGCCTGTTCGGCCACGCCTGGGGTTCGCAATTCATGGATTACGGCGCTTGCGGCCACATCAACGCCGACTCGGGCTTTGCGAGTTGGCCCGAAGGCCACGTGCTGCTGCAGGATTTAATGAAAGACTGAAGAATGGTCACCAGGAAACCCAAAGGACTCGGCCGCGGCCTGGAAGCGCTGCTCGGGCCGACGGCGCAGGATGAAGGGCGCGAGCATGGGGCGAGTCCCGGATCGCCTGCATCGCTGCCGTTGTCTGAAATGGTCCCCGGCATGTACCAGCCGCGAACGCGGATGGACGAGGGCGCTCTCTACGAGCTTGCCGAATCGATCAAGGCCCAGGGCATCATGCAACCGGTGCTGGTGCGCCGGCTGACCGAAGGCGAGAACGCCGGCAAATACGAGATCATCGCCGGCGAAAGGCGCTTCCGCGCGGCGCGGCTGGCGGGCCTGGACAGCGTTCCGGTGCTGGTGCGCGATGTGCCCAATGAAGCGGCGGCTGCGATGTCGCTGATCGAGAACATCCAGCGCGAAGACCTCAACCCGCTCGAGGAAGCGCATGGGCTGCAGCGGCTGGTCAAGGAATTCGGGTTGACCCACGAGCAGGCGGCACAGGCCGTCGGGCGCTCGCGCAGCGCCGCGACCAACCTGCTGCGGCTGCTCAATCTCACCGAGCCGGTGCAGACGATGCTGATGGCCGGCGATATCGACATGGGACATGCGCGCGCCTTGCTCGGACTCGAGCGGGCGTCGCAAATCACTGCAGCCAACCAGATCTGCGCCAGGAAGATGTCGGTGCGTGAAGCCGAGGCGCTGGTGAAGAAACTCGGCGCCGAGTTCAACCTGGTCTCGCCCAAGCCGAAGAAGGAAAAGTCGCGCGACCTCAAGCGGGTCGAGGAGGAGTTGTCCGACCTGCTGACCGCGCAGGTCGACGTGCGCGTCAAGAAGCGGGTCCAGCGCCACGGCCGCACCGAGGAGATGGGCGAGCTGGCGATCCAGTTCGGCTCGCTCGACGAGCTCAACGGGTTGATTGATCGGCTGCGGGGCTGAGAAGCGGCGCGCCCATGACAGACACACGGCTGGTCCTGCTGGATGGGGACTTCCACACAGCGTCGATGCTCGCGGCGGAACTGTCGCGTCGCGGCCTGGGCGCGGTGAAAGTGATTGCGGGTGGATCGGCCCTGGGAAGCCTGATTGCCGCTGGTGCCCCCGACGTGGTCATCGTGAACCACCGCTTCGACCAGGCCGACGGGCTGGTCGCTTGCAGCACCGTGAAGCGGCTGGCCCCGCAGACCAGCACCGTGGTGGTGGTCTCCCCCGGCCCGGCGCTGCTGGCAGTGCAAGCGTGGGCGCGGCAGACGCGCAGCATCGACGTGATCGTCGAAAAGCCTTTCCTGGATGAGCGCCTGTTCCTGATCCTGGCGGAATTGCTGGCCATCAAGGCGGCGTCGCGGGAGGCCCGCAGCCGAGCCGATCGACTGGCCAATCTGGTGCCAGCGGGCGCCTTGTCCGCCGGCGGTGACGCCGCCGATCTGCAAGTCGAACTCTTTGACGCCGCGGTCCTGTTCACGGACATCCGCGACTCGTCCCGGTTGATCACGCAAATGCCGCCACGCGAATTCTTTGACCTGCTCAACCGGGTGTTGAGTGAGCAGACAGCGCGCATCCATGCCGGGGAGGGATCGGTCGTGAAATACACCGGCGACGGCGTGATGGCGATCTTTCGCGGCATGGGCCGGTCGTACCTGGCCTTGCGCTGCGGGCTGGAACTGGCGGCCATGAGCCGCCGGCTGAGCCTGCCTTACGGCGTGGGCATCGCGCAGGGACTGGTGCTGGCCGGACTGATCGGTGACTCCAGGCAGACCGGACAACGGCGCCAATTCGACGTCATCGGCGCGACGGCGCATCTGGCGGCGCGGCTTTGCGCGATGGCGGGCGCCGGGGACTTGGTGGCAACGCGAAGCATCAATGCGGTGGCCGGGGTCCAGGTGCCTGCGCCCCGGCCGATTGAAAAAGTGTCCATCCGCGGTTTCGACCAAGCGATCGACTGTGTGGCTTTCACCCCTGGGGAGCCGTCTTCCGGAGGATTTCATGAAACAGCAATTTGACTCATCCCAGATCACCAAGGTGATCGATCAGTCGCTGGTGTACCAGTGCGCCTGCCCGGCGCAAGTCTGCAAGGCGATCTTCGAACTGCGCGACCTACACCGCTACCAGATGGATTGCCTGAACGACTCCGATAACGACGTTCAGGTGCACAGCGCGATCGCGCTTGCGGCGGAGCAATCGCACGCGCTCATGGAGGCGTGCCTGACCAAGGTACTGGAGCTGGAAGGCTGGGACGTGGCCTCGCTGGAAATGCCGGAGCCCCTGCGAAGCAAGATCCGCAAGGCGCTTTGAGCCGCGCCACCGCCGACGGCGTTTGCTGAACCTGTTGCGGCGAGCTGGCTAGAGCGAAAAGATCTTGCCTGGGTTCATGATGTTTTTCGGGTCGAGCGCGCGTTTGATCGTGCGCATCATGTCGACGGCGCCAACGCCGGTTTCGGTCACCAGGAATTCCATCTTGTGCAGACCCACGCCGTGCTCGCCGGTGCAGGTGCCTTCGAGACGGAGTGCCCGCGCGACCAGGTCGTAGTTCAGTTTTTCGGCGGCGATGCGCTCATGCGGCTGGGCCGGATCGAGCAGGTAGCCGAAGTGGAAGTTGCCGTCGCCAACGTGGCCGACCAGAAAATACGGGATGCCGCTCGCATCGGCTTCCTTTACCGAGTCGAGCAGGCAGTCCGCCAGCCGCGAGATCGGCACGCAGGTGTCGGTCGAGATCGCGCGGCAACCGGGACGCGACTGGATCGCCGCGAAGTACGCGTTGTGCCGCGCCGTCCATAGCCGCGTGCGCTCTTCCGGGGTCGTGGCCCATTGGAATGCGGTGCCGCCATGCTCGCTGGCGATTTCCTGCACAGTCTCGGCCTGCTCCTTCACGCCCGACGGCGAGCCATGGAACTCCATCAGCAGCATCGGCTTTTCGGGCAGGGCCAGCTTGCTGTGCGCGTTCACCATCCGGACCGTGTTGACGTCGATCAGCTCCACCCGGGCGATCGGCACGCCGAGCTGGATGATCTGGATCGTGGTGCGGACCGCGGCCTCGATGCTGGGGAAAGAGCAGATTGCCGCCGAGATGGCTTCGGGCAGTGGATAGAGGCGCACCGTGATCTCCGTGATCACTCCAAGCGTACCTTCGCTGCCGACCATCAGGCGGGTCAGGTCATAGCCGGCGCTGGATTTCTTGGCCCGGGTGCCGGTGCGGATGATGCTGCCGTCTGCCGTTACCACCTCCAGCGCCAGGACGTTCTCGCGCATCGTGCCGTAGCGCACGGCGTTGGTGCCGGAGGCCCGGGTCGCACTCATGCCGCCGATGGTTGCGTCGGCGCCCGGATCGATCGGGAAGAACAGGCCGGTGCTCTTGACCGCTTCATTGAGCTGCTTGCGTGTCACGCCGGCCTGCACCGTCACGGTCAGGTCCTCGGAATTGA
>JANXVP010000328.1 GCA_025351615.1 Ramlibacter sp.
TTCGGCATCTATGCTGGAAGCGCCTAGGAGGTCGCACGTTCACGACCTTTCAATCATTCAAATGGGATCAAGCATGAAATTCCTCCTCACCCTCGTCGCCGCCGTTATGTTCTCCGTCGCGGCGCACGCGGCTCCGCCGACCGACGAATCCATCGATTCCCTCCTGACGGCCACGAAGACGCAGCGAACCCTGGAGGCCGTGCTGTCGTCCATGGATCAGTTGATGCGCCAATCGCAAGCCGCCGCCACCCGCGGCCAACCGCTGTCGGCGCAGCAGCAACGAGTCGCGGATGCAGTGTCCGCCAGGATGTTCCAAGTGATCCGGGAGGAGTTGAGCTGGTTCAACATGCGGCCTGTCTACATCCAGATCTACCGCGAGAGCTTCACGCAGGAAGAAGTCGAGGGCGTTCTCGCCTTCTACACAAGCCCTGCCGGCGTCGCTTTCGTTGAAAAGATGCCGGTCGTCGTTCAGAGGTCGCCGCAAATCATGCAAGGTCGCATGGAGCCGATGTTCACGAGGATGCAGGCCGAAATGCGGCAAGCCATCGAGGACACGAAGCGCCCAGCGCAATGAATCCGGCCGAGGCGCCGACAGCCCTCACTCCATGAACTGCAGCGCCGCCAGCCGCGCATAGATCCCATTCGCCGCCACCAGCGTCTCGTGCGTTCCCTGCTCCACGATCCGCCCGTGATCCATCACGATGATGCGGTCGGCCTTCTGCACCGTGGCCAACCGGTGCGCGACAACCAGCGTCGTGCGGCCGCTCATGGCCGACTCCAGCGCGGCCTGCACCATGCGCTCGCTCTCGGCGTCGAGCGCGCTGGTGGCTTCGTCCAGCAGCAGCAGCGGCGGGTTCTTCAGCATGGCCCTGGCGATCGCGATGCGCTGGCGCTGGCCGCCTGAGAGGCGCACGCCGCGCTCGCCGAGGAAGCTGCCATAGCCTTCGGGCAATGCGGTGATGAACTCGTGCGCGAAAGCTGCCTGGGCTGCGGCGATCACTTCGTCGTCGCTGGCGGCCGGCCGGCCGTAGCGGATGTTCTCCATCGCGCTGGAGGAGAAGATCACCGCGTCCTGCGGCACGATGCCGATGCGCTCGCGCAGGTCGTGCAGCGACAGCTCGCGTGTCGACACGCCATCCAGCCGGATCGTGCCTTCCGCCGGATCGTAGTAACGCAGCAGCAGCTGGAACACCGTGCTCTTGCCGGCGCCGCTGGGCCCCACAAGCGCCACGGTTTCGCCCGGTGACACGCGCAGGTTGAAGTCGCGCAGCGCCGCAGTCAGCGGTCGCGACGGGTAGTTGAACGTGACGTGCACGATCTCGATCGCGCTGCCGCCGCTCACGGCGGGGACCGCGACCGGTTGCGTGGGCGAAACGACCGGCGAGCGGGCGTCGAGCAATTCCATCAGGCGCTCGGTCGCGCCGGCCGCGCGCAGCAGATCGCCGTAGACCTCACCCAGCACGCCGACGGCACCGGCCAGCATGATCACGTAGACCACGGTCTGGCCCAAGTGGCCGGCAGTGATGGTGCCAGCGAGCACGGCCTCCGTGCCCTGGAACAGGCCCCACAGCAGCGCCGCGCTGGTCGTGATGATGATGAACGCGATCAGGAATGCACGCGCCTTGGTGCGCCGGATTGCCGTGCCGAACGCGCTCGCCGTCGAAGCATCGAAGCGCTGTGCTTCCCGGGTTTCCGCTGTATAGCTCTGCACCACCGGGATCGCGTTCAGCACCTCGGCGGCGATGGCGCTGGAATCCGCCACGCGGTCCTGGCTGGCGCGTGACAGCTTGCGCACTCGCCGTCCCCACCACGCGCTCGGGAACACCACGATCACCAGGATGCCGAGCACTTGCGTCATCACATAAGGATTGGTCCAGACCAGCACCACCAGCGCGCCGGCGCCCATCACCGCATTGCGCAGTCCGACCGACAACGACGAGCCGACCACGGTCTGCACCAGCGTGGTGTCGGTGGTCAGCCGCGAGAGCACCTCGCCGGTCTGCGTGGTCTCGAAGAATTCGGGGCTTTGCTGCAGCACGTGCGCATAAACGGCGTTGCGCAGGTCGGCCGTGACCCGCTCGCCGAGCCAGCTCACCATGTAGAACCGCGCTGCGGAAAACAGGCCGAGCGCCACCGCGACGCCGAAGAGCTCCAGGAAGTGCTCGCGCAGCGCCAGCACCTGTTCGCCCTTGGAGGCGGTCGACAGGCCGCCGTCGATCAGGCTGCGCAGCGCGACCGGAAACACCAGCGTCGACAGTGCGGCCAGCAGCAGGAACAGCCCGGCGAGCACCATGCGGCCGAGGTAAGGTCGCAAAAAGGGCAGGAGGCCCGACAGGGAACGGGGTGAGCCCTTGGCGGGCAGCGCAGCGGTTGGGGCCATGGCTCAAAGTTTAGACGGGAGCGGCTCAAGGCTGCCGGACCGCCGTTGCTCGGGCAATTTCTGCGCACGGCCGTGGGCGGCTGCCTCGGCGCCTGGGCCGCGGGAACACTGCTTACTGGTAGGTGATCGCGAGGTTGACCGACACCCCGCTAACCGTCACCGCGGTGGAGTCGCTGAGGGGCGTGACGGTGCCCGTCGGTGTGACGCGGTAGGTCGCTGTCGCCGGCACTATCGTGCCATTGCTGGTGCTTGCGAGCGTCGTAACCTTGAGCAACAGGCTCGTTGCGCTGTCGGCGTTCACTTCGAACTTCACGGCCACCGTGACCAGTTTCGTGGTCTTGGCATTGCTGGCGTAGCAGTCCTGCCGGTACCAGTCGCCCTGGGTACCGGCTTGCCCGGTGGCCGGTGGCGCCGTGTAGCTGGTCGTGGTGCAGTAACTGCCGGTTGCAGTCGCGCCCAACGGTTTGTAATTGGAGTCGAAGTACGTGTCGCTGCTGCTGTTCAGGGGAGCCGAGGCGGTTTGGCCGGCTGCGGTACCCACCAGGGTGGCATTGACCGCCAGTGTCTTGCGCAGGGCCGGGGCGCCTTCGAAGCTGCCAGCAGTGGTCGCCTCGGAATAGGTGCCCGAACCGGTGAGATTCACGGTCTGTCCCGAAGTCGATGCGCTGCCCACCACCGTCAGTGCACCGGAGCGCGACAGATTGACCATGTTGGCGATTGCCGTGGTGAGCGGGATGCTCAACGGCGCTGCGGGCGCTGTCGGCGTTGCCGGCGCATCGGAGCCTCCGCCCCCGCAGGCTGCCAGAAGCGAGGAAACAGCGAGCAGGGCGAGGATGCGAATGTTTTGCATTGTTGGTCTTGAGAGTGGAAGGATCGGCTTTCCCCGGTGCGACATTTGCTTCCCAAAGCCTCGCCAAGGCTAACGTCGCGCTG
>JANXVP010000340.1 GCA_025351615.1 Ramlibacter sp.
CGGGTTAAAAGTTTCGTCCAGCATTACCGCGTCAGCCGCGCCGGCAACCAGGGCAATGCGAGTCCCCCGGAGACCATCATGGAATGCGACGAAGTGCGGATTTTCGCCGGACGCCGCGCGGACGGCAGCATCCGGGCGTTGCCGATTCCGCAGCAGATCCGGACGCTGTGCGAATGACTTGCCCGGTGCCGCATTGACCCTCTTGCCAGCAATGCGAATCGCCCGCCCTGTTCACATCGGCTGGGTCGGATCAGAATTACGGCGCGCCCGAAAAGCAGCCGCGCCGACTGCTCCATTGGACTGCCCAGGAGATCATCATGCGTTTGTCCATCCGCTTGTTGCTCGTGCCATTGTTCCTCGCCGCGGCATTCGCGTCGGCCGCCGGCACTGTCACTGTGTCTTTCGTCAATTCCGGCAGCTACTGGGACGCCGGCGCCACCCCCTGGGACCAGGCCGCCAACCTCAAGCTGCTCGCCACGCACCTGGAGCGCCTGGGCCAGCGCCTGCTGCCGGCGGATCAGTTGCTCAAAGTCGAGGTGCTGCAGGTCGGTCTGGCCGGGAGAGTCCGGCACGATCTGCGTGGCAACACGCCGGTTCGCATTCTGAACGGCGGCGCCGACTGGCCGCGCATCCAGCTGCGCTATCGGCTCGAAGCGGGCGGCAGGGAAACGGCGCGCGGCGAGGAATGGATTTCCGACCCCGATTACCTGCGCGGACCGGCAGGGCGCCAGGGCGCCGAAGCGCTGCACTACGAGAAGCGCATGCTCGACGCATGGTTCAAGGCGCGCTTCGTCGATGGCGCCGCCGCACCCGGCTGAGCACGGGCAGCAGCCTCAGCCGCCCCGGCGTCCCACCCAGTAGATCGCGCCTTCGTTGCCGTAGCGCTCCGAGTGCGACGTGTTGCGCGCGAGCTCGAAGGTCCCGCCGGTCGCGATGTGCCGGGTCGCGTCGCCAACCATCAGCCACATCTCGCCTTGCACCACCAGGGCGCTGGCATCGAAGGGGTGGGAATGCGTTCCCACCACCTGGCCGGGCTCCCACTTGCGCTCCAGGACTTCATTGAAGCCCTGGACTTTGGCACGGCTCTCGAACTCGGCAAAGCTCTCGGACATTGTTTTCTCCTTGCAGTGGCTACAGAACCAGAATGGCCCGGAAATCGTTGACGTTGGTGTGGGTCGGGCCGGTGACGACCAGATCCCCGAGGGCGCTGAAATAATTGTACGAGTCGTTGCGGTCGAGGAAGCTTGCGGCCTTCATCCCCAGGGCTGCGGCGCGCGCTAGCGTGTCGGGCGCGACCACGGCACCGGCGTTGTCCTCGACCCCGTCGATCCCGTCGGTATCGGCTGCCAGCGCCCACACCTTCGCCTGCCCCTGCAGCGCCTGGGCGAGGCCGAGGCAGAACTCTCCGGCCCGGCCGCCCTTGCCGCGCGCACCGCCCTCGGCCTGCTTCTTCACGGTCACTGTGGTTTCGCCACCGGAGAGGATCACGCACGGCCGCGCGAAGGGCTCGCCGCGACGCGCCACCGAACAGGCCAGCGCCGCATGTACTTTCGCCACCTCGCGCGATTCGCCTTCCATCGCATCGCTTAGGACGTGGGCCTGCACCCCGGCAGTCCGGGCCGCCGCCGCCGCCGCGTCCAGCGACTGCTGCGGCGTGGCGATCAGATGCACCTGGTGGCCGTCGAACAGCGGATCGCCCGGCTTGGGGGTTTCGAGCGCGCCCTGCTCCAGCAAACTCATGATCGCGCCCGGCACCTCGATGCCATAGCGCGACAGGATGGCGACGGCGTCCGCGCAGCTGCTCGCATCCGGCACGGTCGGACCGCTGGCGATGGTCGACGGATCGTCGCCCGGCACGTCGCTGATCGTCAGCGTCACGACCTGCGCCGGCGCACAGGCCGCCGCCAGCCGCCCGCCCTTGATCCGCGACAGGTGTTTGCGCACGCAATTCATCTCTGCGATGCCGGCACCGCTGTCGAGCAAGGCCCGGTTGATCTCCTGCTTTGCGGCCAGCGTGAGGCCCTCGGCCGGCAAGGTCAGCAAGGCCGACCCGCCGCCGGAAATCAGGCACAGCACGAGATCGTCCGCCGTCAGGCCGTGCGCCAGCGCGAGGATTCGCTGCGCGGCATGCAGGCCGGCTTCATCGGGCACCGGATGCGCCGCCTCGACGATCTCGATCCGTGGACGGACTCCGTGCGGCCGCGGCGGAACGTGGCCGTAGCGGGTCACGACCAGGCCCGAAAGCGGCGCGTCGGCCGGCCACAGGGCTTCGACGGCGTGGACCATCGATCCGCCCGCCTTGCCGGCGCCGAGCACGAGGGTGCGGCCCTTGGGCGGCGGCGGCAACCAGGCGGCGGTGTTATGCAGCGGCAATGCGCGCTGGACAGCCGTGCGGTACAGGTGCTCGAGAAACTGGCGCGGCTGGGTCGCGGGGTCGGACGCGGTCATGGCGGCCATTGTGCCTCCCGGCCGGGCCGAATCTCCTTCGTCCGACGCAGTGCCCCTGAGCAAGTCCGGGCCGCTCGAACTACTTCTTGCCCAGCCCCAGCATCCGCGCGCCTTCGACGTAGACACGGGTGCGTTCTTTCATGAAGCCGTCCATGTCGCCCAGGCCAACGTTGACCAGCTCGAAGCCGTTCTTTGCCGCCAGTTCCTTCATTTCCGGATCGCCATTGAGCGCCGCGAACAGATCGGACAGGCGCTTGCGCGCTTCGGGCGGCGTGGATTTAGGGACGCCGATGCCGCGGTAGGCGCCATCGACCCAGTCGACGCCCAGCTCTCGGAAGGTCGGCACGTCGGGCATCAGGGGATGGCGCTTGTCCATCGCGACCGCCAACGGCCGGACCTTGGCCTTGTTGGCGATGGCGAACGGCGTGTACGTCATGGCACCGTCGATCTGGCCGCCCACCACCGCCATCGACATGTCGCCCGTCCCCTTGTACGGCACATAGGTGCTCTTGATGCCGAAGGCGGCGTTCAGGCGCGCGTGGGCAGCATGGTTGGCGGAGTTCAGGCCGGAGCCGCCAAGATTCATCTTGCCCGGCTCCTTTTTCGCCGCCGCGATGAACTCCGCGAAGGTCTTGTACGGGCTGGACACCGGCACCACCAGGATGTCGGGCGTGTAATGGAACCAGAACACGGGGGTGATGTCGGCCGTCTTGTATTGCACCTCGCCTTCGATCGGCTGGAACACGATGTGCGGCAGGTTGATGCCCACCACGTTCAGCCCGTCGCCCGGCAGGCTGTTGATCTGCGCCCACATCAGGCCGCCGCCAGCCCCGGCCTTGTACTGGATGATGGTGTCGATAGCCGGGCATTTCTTTTTGAGTACCACCTGCTGATGGCGCGCCGACAGATCGGACTCGCCGCCCGGCGGAAAGGCTTGCCAGTACAGCAGGTTTTTCTCGGGACAAGCCGGCGCCGGGCCCGTGGAAGCAGCCTGTGCGAGGACCGCGGCGGGCGCCGCTAACAGGCACAGCACGCCCAGCCATTTTCGGATACCGACCTGCATCGCTGACTCCTTTGGATGGATGTACGCATTCTTGAATGGCCCGCACCCACTTGCTATTGGTGTCTTCCTGAGGAACTTCACACAAGCATTACGGAGCTTCGAAATTCGCTTCTCGCGATGTCAGCTCCGTCCTACACCACCATGCAAACAGTCAGACGACACTAGCGTGGCTCAAGAGCCCTCCCCCTACCTTTCCATCCGTCGGTTCCGGTAGCAGACGCATCCGAAGCTGGGGCCGCAATGCCGCCGAAGCGTTGCTCGGGGTCAAGGTGGGTGGTCGCTGAGCGGACGTACCAGCATCCCTCAAGACCCCGGAGACCGTCATGGATCAAGGCCCGCAGCCGATGCCCAGAAAGAACAACCCGAAGACCCGTAGCCCCGCACCGATCCTGACCAAGCGCAATGGCGCCAAAGACCCAGCCGGGCTGATGCCCGCACTGGCTGGTGAAGGTCACACGTCGGAAGCCCGGTCGCGGCAGATGCTGGCGGCGATGATGGCGTTTTCCGGCGGCGATTTCGGCGCCCGCCTGGCGGTCGACTGGTCCGGCAGCGATGCCCGCATCGCGGAAGCTTTCAACCAGACCATCGGCAACGCGCAACGGATCACCGACGAAGCGGCCCGCCTGAGCACCACGGTGGGCAAGGAAGGACGGCTGTCGCAACGGATGGCTCTGCCCGGTGCGATCGGCAGCTGGGCGGCGCAGGTCGAATCCCTGAACACCCTGATCGACGATCTGGTGCGGCCAACGACGGCCATCGCACGGGCAGCCGCCCGAGCGGATGCTCGACGAGACCGCCCTGTTCCTGCACCGCGTCGTCGCCCAGCAACCGTTGCAGAAGCAGGCAATGCTGGGGCGGCTGCACAACTCGTCGCAAGTGCTGCGCGGCCGCAAGGTCCTGGTGGTGGACGACGATGCGCGCAACATCTTCGCGCTGACGTCGATACTGGAAAACCACGAGCTGGACGTGATCAGCGCAATCAATGGCCGCCACGCCATCGCATGATGCCCGGAATGGACGGTTACGAAACGATGCGCGAAATCCGCAAGGACTCCGAATTCCGGACGCTGCCGATCCTGGAGCTGACGGCGAAGGCGATGAACGGCGACCGTGAGAAGTGCCTCGACGCCGGGGCCAGCGACCATATTGCCAAGCCGGTGAACACCGACCAGTTGCTGTCGCTGATGCGGGTCTGGTTGTTCCGTTGAATTCTCCCGATCGCCTGATCAATCAAAGCGGCGGCGAAACCGTGAACGGCGCAACGGCTGCGGCAACCGTTGCGCCGGATCAGGTCAATATCCTGATCGTCGACGACGAGCCCAAGAACCTGCTGGTACTGGAAACGGTGCTCGACGACCCGGGTTACCGCCTTGTGTGCGCTAGTTCCGGGCAGGAAGCGCTGCTGGCGCTGATGGCTGAAGAGTTTGCCGTGCTGGTGCTCGACGTCCGAATGCCTGGCATGACGGGCTTCGAGCTGGCCCAGCTGATCAAGGAGCGCAAGAAGACGGCACGCGTACCCATCCTTTTCCTGACTGCCTACTACAACGAAGACCAGCACATCCTGGAAGGCTACGGTAGCGGCGCGGTGGACTACCTGCACAAGCCGGTGAACGCCTCGGTGCTGCGTTCCAAGGTCGCCGTCTTCGTCGAGTTGTACCGCAAAGGGCGCGCGCTGGAAGTCGCGAACCGTGACCTGCTGGCGGAGGTGGCCGACCGGCGCCTGGCCGAGTCGCGCCTGAGCGAACTCAACGAAACGCTGGACCACCGGGTGACGGAGCGCACCAACGCGCTGCAGGCCAGCGAGGCCGAGTTGCGCGACGCCGACCGCCGCAAGGACGAATTCCTGGCGACGCTCGCGCACGAGCTGCGCAATCCGCTGGCGCCCTTGCGCAACGCGGTGCACGTGCTGCGGCTCAAGAGCACGGCGACAGCGGAATCGAAATGGGGGTATGAGCTGATCGATCGGCAGGTGCAGGTCATGAGCCGCCTGATCGACGACCTGATGGATGTGAGCCGGATCAACCAGGGCAAGATCGAGTTGCGCAGAGAGCGAGTCGATGTCGCGGGCATTCTGCGGGATGCGGTCGATTCGACACTGCCGCTGATCGACGAATGCGACCACCAGCTGGAACTGGATCTGCCGCAGGAACCACTGTACCTTGAGGCGGACGGGACCCGGCTGACGCAGGCCTTCATGAACCTGTTGAGCAACGCCGCGAAGTACACGGACCGGGGGGGGCGGATCGACGTCAGCGTCCGCAAGGAGCAAACGCAGGTTGTCCTGCGGGTCAGGGACAGCGGGATCGGCTTGCCCGCCGATCGGCTGACCAGCGTCTTCGAGATGTTTTCCCAGGTCGAGACGGCCTTGTCCCGCTCGCGCGGAGGCCTGGGGATCGGCCTGTCCCTGACCCAGCGGCTGGTCCAGATGCACGGCGGGACTGTCGAGGCGCGTAGTGAGGGGCTGGGCCGGGGAAGCGAGTTCGAGGTGCGCTTGCCGCTCGCGTCCGCAAGCTCAACCCAACCTGACGTCGCCCCGGTCGCGGTTGCCCGTGCCAATGGGGAGGGCGCAGGCCTGCGCATCCTGATCGCCGATGACAACGAGGACGCCGCAGCCACGATGGCCGTGCTGCTGGAACTCATGGGCCACACCGTCAGGCACGTCAATGATGGCGAGGCGGCGGTGCAGGCCGCCCGCGACTTCGCGCCCCAGGTCGTGCTGCTCGACATCGGCATGCCCAAGATCAACGGCTACGAAGCCTGCCGCCTGATCCGGGCCCTGCCAGGCGGCGCTGCCATGACCGTGATCGCGGTCACCGGCTGGGGCCAGCCGCAAGACAGGCGGTCATCGCAGGACGCCGGGTTCGACCGCCATCTGGTCAAGCCGGTGGACCCGGATGCGCTCGCAGACCTGCTGGCAGCCGTGATGGCGAACGGCGGCGCCCGCGGTCCGGCTGCCTTGGGCTGACGGTCGACGAAAGCGCTCGCCGCGCAAACGGTTTACCATCCCGCCCCACTTCTGGAAAAAACATGATGCGCAAGACGATCCATTCATTATTCACTGCGGCCGCCCTGCTGGGCCTGGGCGCTTACCCCGTGATCGCCACAGCGGCGGCGCCAATGGTGAAAACCCAGGCGCCGGGGTACTACCGAATGATGCTGGGCGACTTCGAGGTGACGGCGCTATCGGACGGCACCGTGCAGCTGCCGATGCCCAAGCTGCTCATCGCCGCCAGGCCGGGCGAGGTCAAGCAGGCACTCGAGCGCAATTTCATGCCGTCCGACACCGTCGAAACCTCGGTCAACGGCTATCTTGTCAACACCGGCTCCCGGCTGGTGCTGATCGACACCGGCGCTGCTGGACTGTTCGGCCCGACGCTGGGCAACCTGCTGGTCAATTTGCGCGCCGCTGGCTACCAGCCCGAGCAGGTCGACGAGATCTACATCACCCACATGCACGCCGACCACGTCGGCGGGCTGATGGCCGGCGCCAGCCGCGCGTTCCCGAATGCAACGCTGCGGATCGACCAGCGTGACACCGACTACTGGCTGAGCGAAGCCAACCTGGCCGCGGCGCCTGCCGACGCCAAGGGATTCTTCCAGGGGGCCATGGCTTCGGTCAACCCTTATGCCGCGGCCGGCAAGCTCAAGCCCTTCCAGGGCCGAACCGAACTGGTGCCGGGCATTCACTCGGCGCCGGGCTATGGGCACACGCCGGGCCACACCGTCTACGTGGTCGAGAGCAAGGGCCAGAAGCTGGTGCTGTGGGGCGACCTGATGCACGTCGCGGCAGTGCAGTTCGAGGATCCCGCAGTGACGATCCAGTTCGATTCCGACCAGCCCGCCGCGGCGCGTGAACGCATGCAGGCCTACGCGGACGCAGCCAAGAGCGGCTACCTGGTGGCTGCCTCGCACATCGCATTTCCCGGGATGGGTCACCTGCGCCCCGGCGCCGGCCAAGCCTACACCTGGGTCCCGCTGAATTATTCCGGTCTCAAGTAGGCCCTGCAGCTGAGCTGCGGGCCCCGGTTTTTACTCGGTCTTCGCGCCGTCCTGGAACCAGCGCGCGATCACCGCTCGCTCGGCGTCGGTGATGCCCGTCGCGTTGTTCAGCGGCATGGCCCTGGCCACCGCGGCCTGCTGGTAGACGGCCTGTGCGTGCTGTTTGAGCGCCTGCGGCGAATCGAGGCGGACGTTCTTCATCTGCACCTGCGCGCCGTGGCACAGGTAGCAGCGCTGCTCCAGCACTTGCCGGACCTCGGCGTAGCCCGCGACCCTGGGCGCCGCGGCCGCAGTCGACGCGTCGGGGCGCAGCCAGGCGACCACGCCGAGAATCACCGCGACGCCGACCAGCGCATACGGCAGCGGATGCCGGTTGCGCCCCAGCTTCCAGCCATGGCGCAGCACGAAGAACTGCCGGATCGCAGCGCCGGCGACCATCATCAAAATCAGCACCAGCCAGTTGCGCGGGCTGCCGTAGGTGAAGCCGTAGTGGTTCGAGAGCATCGCGAACAGCACAGGCAGCGTGAAGTAGGTGTTGTGGACGCTGCGCTGCTTGCCGTGCAGTCCATGCACCGGGTCGACAGTCTGCCCCGCCTTGATGGCCGCGACCATCTTGCGCTGGCCCGGAATGATCCAGTACGCCACATTGGCGGTCATCGCTGTCCCGATCATCGCGCCGACCAGCAGAAACGCCGCGCGACCCGGGAACCAGTGGCAGGCCAGCCAGGCCGCGACGCCCACCAGCACCAGCACCAGCGCGCCGACGATGGCGTCACCGTTCTTCTTCTCGCCGAAGACACGGCAGACCGCGTCATAGAGGAGCCAGAACACCAGCAGGAACGCGAGCGCCACCGCGATCGCCGTTGCGGGCGACCAGTCCATCAAAGCCTTGTCGACCAGGTAGCTGCCGGCATTCCAGAGGTAGGAAATGGTGAACAGCGAGAAGCCCGAGATCCAGGTCCAGTAAGCCTCCCAGTAGAACCAGTGCAAGTGCGCCGGCAGCTGGGGCGGCTTCACCGCGAACTTGACCGGGTGGTAGAAGCCGCCGCCGTGCACCGCCCAGAGCTCGCCGCTCACGCCTTGCCGTTTCAGCGCATCGTCGAGCGGCGGCGTCAGACTGGAATCAAGAAAAACGAAATAGAAGCTGGCGCCGATCCAGGCGATGGCGGTGATCACGTGGACCCATCGCAGCAACAGGTTGGCCCAGTCCAGAAGATAGCTTTCCATGGCACCTTGAAGTTCCGGCCCGCTCGCCACCGCGGGTCGCCCGGCGCCGCTGCAACCTGTGGCGCCAGTGTATTTACTTTTCGGGCGTTTCCCACGAACGCAGCTGCAGCAGCTGCGCCGCGACGCTCGCGGCGATCACTTCGGGTTGCTTGCCCTCGATGCCCGGCAGGCCGATCGGGCAGGTCACCTGCGCCAGCTCCTGTTTCGAAAAGCCGCGCTGCTCCAGCCGGTGGCGGAACGCGGCCCACTTGGTCTTGCTGCCGATCAAGCCCAAAAAAGGCAGGTCGTTGCGCTCGCGCTGGCGCTTCAGGCAGGCCGCGACGACGTCGAGATCCTCCGCGTGACTGAAGCTCATGACCAGCATGTGGGACCCGGCGGCGACGCCGACAACGGCGGCCTGCACCGGGTCCGAGTGCTCGCACTCGACGTTCGCCGGCACGGTGGCGGGAAAAATCTTGTCGCGGCTGTCGATCCAGCGCACAGCAAACGGCAGAGGCCCGAGTGCTGCGACCAGGGCCCGGCCGACGTGGCCGCCGCCGAACAATGCCACCGGGATTCGCCTCGGCGCCAGCCGGCTGGCCAGCGCCGGCGCATCGGCCGCGGCGACCGCTTCGAAGCGCAGGTGAACCACGCCGCCGCAGCATTGGCCCAGGCCCGGTCCCAACGGAAACCGGAGCACTGCTTCGCCGGAGCCGCCAGCCAGCCGCCTGCGCGCCTCTTCAATTGCCTGCTGTTCGAAATGGCCGCCGCCGATGGTGCCGACGAAACGGTCGCGGAACACCCCCATCCAGGCGCCAACCTCGCGCGGGACCGAA
>JANXVP010000367.1 GCA_025351615.1 Ramlibacter sp.
AAGGTCTCCAGAACCCGCTCGTACGTCCAGTCACGCTGTCCGTTGGTGCCCGCACGCGCGGCCATCTTCAGGTTCTCGACCACACTCAGGTTGCCGAAGATGCCGCGACCTTCCGGCACATAGGCGACGCCGAGTTGCGCGATCTCGTACGGTGCGCGCGCCGTCATGTCGCGGCCCATCACATGCACCGTGCCCGACCGCGGCTTGACCAGCCCCATCAGGCTTTTGAGCAGCGTGCTCTTGCCCATCCCGTTGCGGCCCATCAGGCCGACGGTCTCGCCGCGGCCGACCGTGAAGTCGATGCCGCGCAGGATATGGCTGGCCCCGTAATAGGTGTTCAGGTTGCGGGCATCGATCAGCCGATCGGCAGGCACAGGACGAAGGAGGGCTTGCATCAATGTTCCTCGCCGAGATACGCCGACTGCACCGCGGCGTCCGCGCGAACCTCGGCCGGAGTGCCGCTGGCGATGACCTGCCCGTTGACCATCACCGTGAGGCGGTCGGCGAGCGCGAACACGGCGTCCATGTCGTGCTCGACCAGCATCACGGCGTGGCCTGGCTTGAGCCGCCGCAGCAGGGCGACCATGCGCTCGGCTTCGGCCGCGCCCATGCCCGCCAGCGGCTCGTCCAGCAGCAGCACGCGTGGCTGCGTCGCCAGCGTCATCGCGATCTCGAGCTGGCGCTGTTCGCCGTGGCTGATGGTGCCGGCGATGGCTGTTTTGCGGTCCTGCAGTCCGGCCAGTTCCAGTGCGCTCTCGGCCCCAGCGTTGGTGTCGCCGAACTCCGTTGCACGGCTCAGCCACCGCGATGCACGAGGCGCCCGGGACTGGGCGGCCAGCCGCACGTTTTCCCAGACCGTGAGCGGCAGGAAGACGTTGGTCTTCTGATAGCTGCGCCCCAGTCCGTGGCGCGAGATCCGCTCCGGCGGCCAGCCGGTCACGTCGGCACCGGCTAGCGTGACGCTTCCCGAGGTCGGTGCAATGTCCCCGGAAAGGAGGTTGGTGAGCGTGGATTTTCCGGCGCCGTTGGGCCCGATCACGGCATGGATGTGGCCGAGCCGCAGATCAAGCGAAACTTCGTTGACGGCTGCCAGGCCGCCGAAGCGCCTGGTGAGCCTCTTCGCCGACAGCATGACGTCACTCACCGCCACGGTCCTTGCGCTGGCCGAACCTTGCGACCAGTCCGAGCAGGCCGCGGGGCGCGAACACCACGACCACGACGATGAACAGGCCGATCGACAATTGCCAGTGCTTGCCCAGGTTGACGCTGCCGACCGTGGGCAGATCCTTGAACACTTCGAGCAGGTACTCGAACGCGAAGGCGCCGGCGATGGCGCCGGCGAAGTTGCCCATGCCGCCGAGGATGACCATCATGATCGCGTTGGCGCTCATGTGAAATCCCATGAGTTCCGGGTTCACATAACCCGATTGCGCGCCCCACAGATACCCGGCCAGGCCGGCGAGCGCGCCGGCCAGGGTGAAAGCGGCGAGCTTGTAGCCGAAGGTGCCGTAGCCCATGGAGCGCATGCGGTGCTCGTTGATCCGGATGCCCGCCAGCACGCGGCCGAACGGGCTCCACAGCAGCCGCCGCAGGAACCCGTAGACCAGCAGCAGCAGCGCCAGCGTGAAGTAGTAGAAGACGATCCTGTTCTCCAGGTCGAACGCATTCCACCCGAAGACAGCGGCCCCCGGCTTCGCATTGACGTAGATGCCGTCGGAGCCGCCCAGGACCTTGTTGTCGAAGAACAGGTAAAAGACCATCTGCGCAAACGCCATGGTCACCATGATGAAGTAGATGCCGTGCGTGCGGACCACGAAGAAGCCGATCACCAGCGCCGCCAGGCCCGATGCCGCCATGGCCGCGGGCAAGCTCCACCACAGGCTGGCGGGCGCGTCGGCCGGCGTCACGAACGCGAGCACGTAGCCGGCCAGGCCGAAGAACGCGGCGTGACCGAGCGAGACCAGGCCTGTGACGCCCTGCAGCAGGTCCAGGCTCATCGCGAAGATCGCCAGAATCATCATTCGCGCCACCATCTGGGCATAGAACTCCGTGCCCACGAACGGAAACGCGATCAACGCCAGCAACGCGATACCCAGCGCCGCCTGCAGGCCGCGCGGCAGGACTTCGAGATTGGCCCTGGGGGAACTCATGCGAGGACTTTCATTGCCTGAACAGCCCTTCCGGTTTCCAGAGCAGCACGGCGGCCATCAGCATGTAGACCAGCATTCCGGCGACCTGGGGCAGCAGCACCTTGCCGAACGTGTCGACCAGGCCCACCAGCAAGGCAGAGACCAGGGCGCCTCGTACCGAGCCGATGCCGCCGATCACGACGACCACGAAGCACATGATCAGGACCTGCGACCCCATGTTCGGGTAGACACTGGAGATCGGCGCGGCGATCATGCCGGCGACCGTCGCCAGCGCCACGCCCAGGCCGAACACCACCGAGTAGATCAGCTTGATGTTCACGCCCAGCGCTTCGGCCATGTCGCGGTTGAAGGCGCCGGCGCGGATCTTCATGCCGAGCCGGGTTTTCGAAATCAGCAGGTACAGGCCCAGGGCCAGGGCGATGCACACTGCCGAAATAAACAGCCGGTACACCGGATAGGAGAGGTTGTCGGTCAGCGGAATCGATGCCGACAGCAGCTCGGGGATCGCGACACCGTGCACGTCGTCGCCCCAGAAAATGGAACGCATCTCCTCAAAGATGTAGATCAGGCCGAAGGTCAGCAGCACCTGGTCGAGGTGGTCGCGCTGGTAGAAATGCCGGAACAGCAGCCACTCCAGCGCCAGGCCGAACAGCACGGACAGTGCAGCGCCGCCCAGGATCGCGACGGTGAGGCTGCCGGTCAGGCTGGACAGCGACCAGGCCATGTAGGCGCCGAGCATGTAGAAGCTGCCGTGCGCGAGATTGACGACGCCCATGATGCCGAAGATCAGCGTCAGGCCGGCCGCCAGCATGAACAGCAACAGCCCGTACTGCACGCTGTTGAGAAGCTGGATCAGGAAATTGGCGAGGTCCATCAGGCGGAAGGGCGAGGGCGGGCACGCACGAAGTTGTCATGCCGGACCCGATCCGGCATCTTGACGGGGCCAGGAGCCGGGCCTCAGGTCATCTTGCAGCCGACGCCGGAGTCGGCCAGCGCCTTGGCGGCAACGCCGATCACCTTGTTCTCTCCGTTCACCACCTGGCGCAGATAGATGTCCTGGATCGGGTTGTGCGATTTGCTCATCGTCCACTTGCCGCGCGGACTGTCGATGGTCGCGGACTCCATGGCCTTGTACAGCGCCTGCTTGTTGTTCAGGTCGCCGTTGACTGCCGCGGCGCCCAGCGCCAGCAGCTGGCCGGTGTCGTAGCCCTGCACTGCGTAGACATCGGGCTGCAGCCGGAAGGCTTTGGCATAGGCCAGCCGGAACTGGCGATTGCGCGGCGTGTCCAGCGAATCGCTGTAATGCATGGTGGTGACAATGCCTTCGGCCGCAGGGCCGGCAGCCGCGAGCACGCCTTCGGTCAGGAAACCGGAGCCGTACAGGGGAATGCGGCCCTTCAGGCCGGCAGCCGCGTAGTCCTTGATGAATTTGGCCGCGCCGCCTCCCGCGAAAAAGCAGGCCACGGCGTCCGGCTTGAGCGAAGCGATCTCAGTGAGCAACGCCTGGAATTCCACATTCGGGAACGGCAGGCCCAGTTCCTTGACGATGGTGCCGCCGGCCTTGGTGTAGCTGTCGCGGAAGCCTTCGAAAGCTTCCTCGCCGGCTGCGTACTTCCAAGTGATCCACACGGCTTTCTTGTGGCCCTTGTCGACCATCGTCTTGCCCAGCGCCAGCGTGGGTTGCGAATTGGTGAACGAAGTACGGAACACGTTGGGGGCGCACAGCGCGCGCGTGGCCGCGTGAACGCCTGCGTTGGGAATCAGGCTCAGGACGCCGCTCTCGCGCGCGACCTTCTGGATCCCCATCTGCACACCCGAATGCACGGTGCCGATGAGTACGTCGACCTTGTCGCGCTGGACCAGCTTGCTGGCGTTCTCGACGCCCTTGGACGGCTCCGACTCGTCGTCCACCTTGAACCATTCGATCTCGCGGCCGCCGAGCTTGCCGCCCTTTTCGTCGATCGCCATGCGCACGCCGTTTTCGATCGCCACACCGAGCTGCGCGAAGGTGCCCGTGTAAGGCAGCATCAGGCCGACACGCACCTTGTTCGATTGCGCACGGGCAATCGTCGGCAGCAGCAAAGCTGAGGATGCGGCACCGACGAGGGCGGCGCTGCGGGTGAGGACGAGGCGGCGTGTGGTCATGGCAGGAATCCTGATATTTGGGCCTGCCGCGATTGTTGCCGAGGCCGCTGGCCCCAACACCATGGCTTACCCGGACTTGGCCGCGGCCCGCAGCTTGAAGCGCTGGATCTTTCCGGTCGCCGTTTTGGGCAGTTCCGGCACGAATTCGACCCAGCGCGGGTACTTGTAGGGTGCGAGCTGGTTCTTCACATGCATCTGCAGGTCCCCGGCGCTGGCGACCTGGCCAGGCTTGAGGACGACGAAGGCCTTGGGCTTGACCAGTTCGTCGGTGTCGGCAACGCCGATGACTGCCGCTTCGAGCACCGCGGGGTGCGTCATCAGCGACCCTTCGACCTCGAAGGGCGAGACGTAGATACCGCCCACCTTGAGCATGTCGTCGCTGCGTCCGCCGTAGGTATAGTAGCCGTCGGCATCGCGGGTGTACTTGTCGCCGCTGCGGGTCCATTCGCCGGCGAAAGTGGCCTTGGTCTTGGCCCGGGTGTTCCAGTACATCAGGGCGGCGCTCGGGCCGCTGATCTGCAGTTCGCCGATTTCGCCGTCGCCGCACTCGCGCCCGTCGTCGCCGACAATCCGCAGCGCGTAGCCGGGGACGGCCTTGCCGGTCGTGCCGTAACGCACCTCGCCCGGACGGTTCGACAGATAGATGTGCAGCATTTCGGTGGAGCCGATGCCGTCGAGAATCTCGCACCCGTATTCTGAATTCCACTTGCGGCCGATCTCGGCGGGCAAGGCCTCGCCTGCGCTGGTGCATACGCGCAGCGCGAGTTCGCTTTTCTCCGGCCGCCCGGCGTCGTTCAGCATCATGGCGTACAACGTTGGAACGCCGTAAAAGATCGTCGGCTGGTACTTTTTCAGGATGCCGAAGATATCGGGCGGGGTCGGGCGCGAGGACAAGAGCACCGTCGTTGCGCCGACGCAGAGCGGGAAGGTCAGGGCATTGCCCAGCCCGTAGGCGAAGAACAGCTTGGCGGCGTAATACACCACGTCGCTTTCGAGGATGCTGAGCACCCCGCGCCCGTAGAGCTCAGCGGTCTGGATCAGATGGCTGTGCAGATGGAGGGTGCCCTTGGGAGCGCCGGTGCTGCCGCTCGAATACAGCCAGAAGCAGACATCGTCGCTGCAGGTGGCGGCGACCCGGTGGCCGGCGTCCCCTGCCCGCACCATGCCCGCGACCGTCAGCTTGCCTTCAATCGTCTGAGTGCCGGCCACGATGACTGTCCTGAGCGATGCGACCTGCCCGACCACATCCGCGAAAGCCGGCCAGAGCGGCCCGGAAACGATCAGCCCCTGCGCGCGGGAATCGCGCAGGATGAAGTCGAAGTCTGTCGAGGTCAGCAGCGTGTTGGCCGCGATCGGAACGACGCCGGCCAGGATGCAGCCCAGGAAGGCGACCGGCCATTCGAGCGTGTCCAGCACAGCCAGCAGCACCCGGCTTTCAGGGGCGAAGCCTTCAGCGCGCAAGGCATTCGCGAAGCGGTGGGATTGCTCGGCCAGCTGGCCGTACGTCAGTCCTGCGCCGTCCGACCCATCGACGTAAGCCAGCTTCGGCGCTCGCGTCGCGTTGCGCTCGAGCAGGTCATGCGCGGCGTTGTAGTCGCGCGGAATGTCCACCACTGGCGGCGTCGCGCGGTGGTCGGCGCGGCTGAGGTTCATGCCTGGGCAGTCTGTAGCGCCAGGACCAGCCAGTCCCGGCACCAGGCGGTCCCTTCCGTTTCGGGCATGGTGCCGGCGCTGGCGTCATGGCACCAGACCTCGCCGATGCGCTGGGCGCCCAGACCCTGCAAGCGCTCGTCGAACTTCTTGCCGCCGAAGCAGAAAGTCTGCAGGTACGTGCGGTCGCCCAACGCGATCACTCCGTACCGGACGTGGCCGAGGAACCTGGGCTGCGCGTCCAGCGACTCGTACAGCATGCGGGCGTTGTCCGGCACGTCGCCGGACCCGTAGGTGGAACTGCAGATGAGATAAATTGCATCGTCATCGAAAACGCCGATGTCCAGGCCGTCCATCAACTGCACGTCGATGGCTTCAACCAGGTCAGCGCAATCCATCTGAATCGCCTGAGCGACATAGTCGGCCTTGCTGGTCATGGTGCCGACAAGAATCTTGAGCTTCATCCAGTCTCCGGGTCAAATGCAATAAACTGCTTGACTTTGTAGTCATAGGAAGTATATTGCAATATTGTTCCAGCGCAAGCTTTTGTCCGAAAAACCTGCCCAGCCATGCAAGATCTGATGGAATCCGACGCCAAAGCGACGTTGGGCGAGCTTGCCACCCGGGTGCGCGCCTGGCGGGCCCGCAGAGGCATGACCCGCAAGCAGCTGGCCGGCGACTCCGGCCTGTCTGAACGTTTCCTTGCCGACGTCGAAGGCGGCAAGGGCAACGTGTCCATCAATTCGCTCGACGCGGTTGCCACTGCGCTGAACATCACCATCCTCGAACTGCTGCAGGATGCCCCCCGTCCGGCGCTGGCCCGGACCCAGGCATTGCTGGGAGGGCTTGACGACAGCCAGCTCGACCAGGCGTACACGCTGCTGGCAGGCGCCTTCGGGCAGCACGAGGCGCACGGGCGCGAACGGCGGATCGCGCTGCTCGGCCTGCGCGGCGCCGGCAAGTCCACCCTGGGCGCGCAGCTTGCATCCCACTGCGGCGTGCCGTTCGTGGAGCTGGACCGCGAGATCGAGCGCGAGGCCGGCACCAGCATGAACGAGATCCTGCTGCTGCATGGACAGGCCGGCTACCGCCGGTATGAACGCCGCGCGCTGTTGCGGATTGCTCAAGACCACGGCGATGGCGTCGTGATGACCACCGGCGGCAGCATCGTGAGCGAGCGCGAAACCTTCGATCTGCTGCAAAGCCGCTTCTACTGTGTCTGGCTCAAGGCCAGCCCGGAAGAACACATGAGCCGGGTGGTGGCCCAGGGTGACATGCGCCCCTTCGACGCCACCCGTGGCGAGCGCGGCGAAATCGCAAAGGGCGCGATGGGCGAGGCGATGGAAGACCTGCGCCGGATCCTGGCGAGCCGCGAATCCCTGTATGCGCGGGCGGATGTCGTCGTGGATACCGCCGCCCGCACCGTCAGGCAATCCTTCAAGGACCTGGAGCGGGCCGTTCCGCTGGAGAAGCTATGAGCGTTGAGCAGGGCAACCTGAAGTTGGAGCAGGGCGACCGCGACATGGTGAGCTTTGCCACTCATCCGTCCCGGTACCAGCACTGGACGCTGTCGGTCGAGCGCGACCTGGCTCGCCTGAAACTCGACGTCCACGAAGACGGCGGCATCAAGCCCGGCTACAAGCTCAAGCTCAACAGCTACGACCTCGGCGTCGACATCGAGCTGCACGATGCAATCAACCGGATCCGTTTCGAGCATCCCGCCGTGAAGGTGGTGGTCTTCGAATCGGGCAAGGAAAAGATCTGGTGCTCGGGCGCCAACATCTACATGCTTGGCCTGTCCACCCACGGCTGGAAAGTCAATTTCTGCAAGTTCACCAACGAGACCCGCAACGGCCTGGAAGACTCCTCGCGCCACGATGGCCTGAAGACGCTCGCAGCGGTCACCGGTGCCTGTGCCGGCGGCGGCTACGAACTGGCGCTGGCCTGCGACCGCATCGTGATGGTGGACGACCGCTCGTCCACCGTCAGTCTGCCTGAGGTGCCGCTGCTGGGAGTGCTTCCGGGAACCGGCGGCCTGACGCGCATCACCGACAAGCGCAAGGTCAGGCGGGACCTGGCCGACATCTTCTGCACCACCAGCGAAGGCGTGCGCGCCGACCGCGCGAAGGGCTGGAAGCTGATCGACGCCCTGGCCAAGCCGCAGCAGTTCCAGCAGCTGGTTGCGGCCGAGGTGGAATCGCTGCGCGCCAGCTCCACGCGCACGGCCGGCGCCAAAGGCATCGAACTCACGCCGCTCCAGGTCACGATCGACGCGCTCGGCTACCACTACAGCACCGTGGGCGCCATGGTCGACCGCGACACCCGCATTGCGACGATCACCGTCAACGCACCGGCGGCGCAGATCGAGTCGGCGCCTCAAGCCATCGAATCGGCCGGCGCCAGCTGGTGGCCGCTCAGGCTTGCGCGCGAACTGGACGACCTGATTCTCAACCTGCGCACCAACGAACCAGAGACCGGCACCTGGGTGATCCAGACCCGCGGCGACGTCAACCAGCTGCTGCACGCCGATGCGGTGCTTGAAAAGCACCAGAGCCACTGGCTGGTGCGCGAGACCATCGGTGCGCTGCGCCGGACGCTGGCACGCCTGGACGTCACCAGCCGTTCGCTGATCGCGCTGGTCGACGCCGGCTCCTGCTTCGCCGGGACGTTTTATGAACTGGCGCTTGCTTGTGACCGCATCTACATGCTCGACCTGCCGGATGCGCCCGACGCCGCTCCTGCGTTGCAGTTGAACGTCGCCAATTTCGGCCGCTATCCGGCGGTCAACGGCCTGACCCGGCTGCAGACCCGCTTCAACGAGGACGAAAGCACGATCTCGCAGTTGCGAGGCGTCCTGGAAAGCCCGTTGCGTGCCGACCAGGCGCTGGCGCTGGGCCTGGTCACGCTGACGCCCGACGACATCGACTGGGATGACGAGATTCGCATCATGCTGGAGGAGCGCAGTTCGCTGTCGCCCGACGCGCTCACCGGCATGGAAGCGTCGCTTCGCTTCCCCGGCCGGGAGACGATGGAGACGCGCGTCTTCGGCCGCCTGTCGGCCTGGCAGAACTGGATCTTCATCCGGCCCAATGCGGTCGGCGCAGATGGCGCGCTGAAGCTGTTCGGCACCGGCAAGAAAGCCAGGTTCGACTGGAAGCGAATCTGACCAGGCCAAGACAAGGACACACCATGAGCAACATCGACCTGCAAGCCCTCATTCCCAACAACGTGCATCTGGGCGAGAACCGCCAGCTACAGCGTGCGCTGGAGCACTGGCAACCGGCGTTCCTGAACTGGTGGGACGAGATGGGACCGAGCGATTTCAAGGCCAAGGAGGTGTACCTGCGCACCGCCGTCGGCGTCGACGCCCAGGGCTGGGCCAGTTACGGCTACACGCCGATGCCGGACTATCGATGGGGCATCTTCCTGGCCGACAAGGAAGAAGGCCGCAAGATCGGCTTCGGCGACCACATGGGCGAAGCGGTCTGGCAGGACGTGCCCGGGGAATACCGCAGCACGTTCCGCCGCCTGATCGTGACGCAGGGCGACACCGAGCCGGCGTCGGTCGAACAGCAACGGCTGCTGGGCCATACCGCGCCGTCCCTCTACGACCTGCGCAACCTGTTCCAGGTCAACGTGGAGGAGGGCCGGCATCTGTGGGCCATGGTCTATCTGCTGCACGCGCACTTCGGCCGCGACGGCCGCGAAGAAGCGGAAGAACTGCTGATGCGCCACAGCGGCGACGCCGACAAGCCGCGCATCCTGGGCACGTTCAACGAGCCGATGGACAACTGGCTGTCGTTCTTCATGTTCACCTACTTCACGGACCGCGACGGCAAGTTCCAGTTGAAGAGCTTCGCCGAATCGGCGTTCGATCCGCTGGCGCGCACCACCCGCTTCATGCTGACCGAGGAAGCGCACCACATGTTCGTCGGCGAGACCGGTGTCGGGCGGGTGATCAAGCGGACGCTGGAAGTGATGAAGGAACTGGACACCGACGATGTCGCCACGCTGCGCAAAGCCGGCGTGATCGACCTGCCGACGGTGCAGAAATTCATGAACTTCTGGTTCACCAGTTCGCTCGACCTGTTTGGCTCCGAAGCCTCGTCCAACGCCGCCAACTACTTCGGCAACGGCATCAAGGGCCGGCCGGACGAAGCCAGGTTCGCCGACCACGTGGAAGCCGAGACCGAGATGACGATCCAGGTTCCTGACGGGCAGGGCGGCACCCGGGGCGAGACCATCTCGACGCGCAACGGCATGAACGAGATCACCCGTCTCGAGTACGTCAAGGACTGCAACATCGGCGTCACCCGCTGGAACATGGCGATCAAGCGGGCCGGGATCGCGTTTGAACTCAAGCTGCCATCGACGCGCTTTCGCCGCAAGGTCGGCATGTGGGCGGGGGTTGCAACCGACCCGCAGGGCCAGCCGATCCCTCAGGCTGAGTTCGATGCGAAAAAAGACAGCTGGCTGCCGACCGATGCCGACACCGCCTTCGTCAAGAGCCTGATGCACCGCGTCACAGAGCCCGGCAAGATGGCCGGCTGGATCGCGCCGCCCGATCGCGGCATCAATGCCAATCCGGTCGAGTACCAGTACGTCAAGCTGTGATCGGGAGGCGGTAGGGGCCGTTCACAAGCTTCGCAGCACGCGTGCGTCGGTGCTGGCGAAGTAGTC
>JANXVP010000385.1 GCA_025351615.1 Ramlibacter sp.
CGGCATCGGTCGCGAGCGGGGCGCCGATCATGCTCATCCCTTGTAGAGCATGGTCTCGACCATCACGCGAGACGAAAAAATGCTTTTATCGAAAAACAGGTCGAAGAACTTCTGGAAGTAGCCAATGTCCTTGGGCGTGAACTCGTTGTAGAGCGTGTACGCCGCCAGCGGCACCTCGCTGGTCAGCGCGCCGTCGATCGGGGTGTAGCCCTTGAGGTACTGCCGTGCCTCGGCGGGCTTGCTGCGCACCAGCGCGATGCCGCGCGCGTAGGCAGCGATGAACTTTCTGGCTTCGACCGGGTGTTTGGTGATGAAGGCCGAGGACAGCGATGCCGTGCCGCCGAACCACGGCGCCATCGCATCACCAAGGATGTAGCGCGAGATCACGCCGGCTTCGAGCACCCGTGTGGTGCCGTTCAGGCGGCCGATCGTGCCGGTGGGCTCCAGCGTGTAGCAGGCTTCGAGCTGGCCGGCGGCGAGCGATGCCACATGTTGTGCGATTGGAAGCTCCACCACCGTGAACGCTTTCGCGCCGGCACGCTCGAGAACAGTTTTGGCGAGCGTCACGTTCTGGATGCCGGGACCCGATCCGACGCGTTTTCCCGACAACTCGGCGATCGACTTGATGGTGCTCGCCGTCGGCACGATGAACTCGTCGAGCACGTCTTTCACGTTGCTGGGATTCGAGGCAAAGATCTTGAAGGTGCCAGGTGCGGCGAGTTCGCCGATGGCGACATTGGCCGAGCCGGTCCCGTTCGCAGTGCCGTCGGAGCGGCCGGCAAGCACGGCCTCCATCACCTGCTGCGCCGCCGCGAATTTGAGAGGCTCGACGTCCAGTCCGGCTTCCTTGAAGTAGCCGAGTTCGATTGCGGCATAGAACGGCAAACCGGCGGCGATGGGCCAGTAGCCGATCCGGATCTTTGGACCGGCCTGGGCCCGGACCGCCGGTGCACCCAGCACGCCCAGCGCCGCGGCCGCAGCTCCCCCTTTCAGCAGCTTGCGTCGCGATCCGCCGGCAGGGGGATGGGGTGCGGTGGGGGTCATGAAATTCTCCAGGAAAAAGTGAACAAGGAGTTGGTGGATCAGGCCGGGTGCAGCGACGCGGTGTAGGCGCGCCAGCCGCCGAATTCGGAGATGTCGCGCGCACCTTCGAGTGCGAACGGTTCGCAGACAAAGCCCTGGACGCTGCTGCCGTCGTCCAGCGCCAACGTGCCGATTCCCAGCGGCTCCGGGATCAGGGAGACGAAGGAGCCGTAGTGCTCGACCGGGATCTCCCAGACTTCGAGGGCGATCCGCGAGCCGGTCCCACGCGCAACGCGCAGCAGGCCCGGCTTTGGCGGCATCGTGCCGGGCAACGCGTACAGCCTGTAGTCGGGCGCCGTTTCGGTCCGTCCCACCAGGATCGCGTCGCGCGCGGTGAGCTGGCCGTTCAGCGGCATGCCGGTCAGGTGGGCGCCGACAACGGCCACCTTGACCACGGCAGCGGCCTGAAGGCCGGCGATCGGCTCCATCGGTGGCAGCGCAGTGCCGGTCGCGCCTTGCGTCAGCCCGGTGGCGTGGTGGTAGCGCTGGCCGAGGTCCGCCAGTTGCCAGTCGCTGCCGCAGGGTCCGACCAGCGTGATGCCGAAAGGCAGTCCGTCAGCCCGGATCGCGCTTGGGACCGCGATCGCAGCGTAGTCAAGCAGGTTGACGAAGTTGGTATAGACGCCGAGGTTGCGGTTGAGCTGCACCGGCTCGACCAGCATCCGGGCGATCGTGTATTGCGTGGGCGCAGTCGGCACCATCAGCACGTCGATCGAATCCCACATCGGCGCGGCTTGCTGCGCAATGGCGCGCAGCCGCGTCTGGGCGTCGAACAGGTCCGCCGCGCTGTACTGTCGGCCACTCGCGATGATGCCGCGGACCGGCTCGATGACGGCGGACTCGTGTGCGTCGAAAAAGTCGCGCAAGGCGGCATAACGCTCCGCGACCAGCGCGCTTTCATAAAGGAGTCCCGCGGCCCCTGCCAGCGGGCGGTAGTCGATGGTGACCGGCTTTCCGCCAAGCTGGCGCAGCCGCTTGACGGCGTCTCGGAAAGCGGCCTCCGCGAACGCGTCGCCATGGAACTCGAGCGGGGCGGGAACGCCGAAACAAAACTCCGGCGGCAATGGCTGGGTTGCAAGTTTCAGATCGCGCGAGTAAGGGTCCGCCGCGTCGTAGCCCCGTGCCGCGTCGAGCACACGAGCTGCCAGCGCTACCGTGCGCGCGAAGATGGAAACGCAGTCCACGCTTTGCGCGGCTGGCACCACGCCGCGGGCACTGATCAGGCCTTTGCTCGGCTTGATGCCGACGATGTTGTTCAGGCCGGCTGGGACGCGGCCGGAGCCCGCAGTGTCGGTGCCAAGCGAAAAATTCACCTGTCCGGTGGCGACCACGTAGGCCGAGCCCGAGCTGGAGCCGCCACTGACGTACGCCGGGTTGAATGCGTTCGGAACTACGCCGTACGGCGAGCGCGTCCCGTTCAGGCCGCAGGCAAACTGGTCCAGGTTGGTCTTGCCCACGGCCCGTGCACCAGCATCGAGCAGGCGCTGCACGACAGCTGCATGCGTGGCCGGCTGAAATGCAAACGCGGCGCAACCGGCCGTTGTGGCCAGTCCCGCGACGTCGATGTTGTCCTTGACGGCGAAAACCAGCCCTTCAAGCCTTCCGGGACCGCCCCCGCCGATCGGCTGAGGCGCCTGAGCGATCCACGCCTGCGGCGCCCATGGCGTGTCAGGGACCGGATCGACTTGAGAAGACGCACGCACCACCTTGAAACATCCCAGCTTGTACACAAGAAGAGATGCAAAGGCTGTGCCAGCCTGCGCTGAAAGCCGACAGCGCATGGCATCGCAACCTGGGCCAGGCCTTGGGGCGGGTAAAAATCTGGATGCCATAGATCGACAGCGTCAGCCCGACGCCTGAGTCCCCACGGCCGCTCCAGGGCAGGCGCGGGCTGACCCGGTCGCAGCAATTCCAGTACGCGCTACCGGTGTTGACCTGCGCAGGCAGGCGGCGAGCCCGCCCTTCATCCGGCGTACAAACGCCGGCGGTGAGGCCGTAGCGGGTGTCATTCATCAGCCGGACCGCTTCGTCGTCGCCAGGCACCTTCTGGATCCCGATCACCGGGCCGAAGCTTTCCTCGTTCTTCAGCGTCATGCTGTGATCGACGTTGCTGAACACCGTGGCTGCGAACCAGTTGCCGGGGCCGGGCAGCCGCCTGCCGCCCGTCTGGAGCGTCGCGCCCCGCGCCTGCACATCAGCGACTTGCGCCTGCAGCACGTGAAGTTACGGCGCCCGCGTGATGCCGCCGAGTTCCAGCTGCAGCTTGACCAACCGGCCCGACAGCGCTTGCCCGATGCGCGCGCCAGTGGCGTGCGAGCCGGTAGAAAACAGGCCGTCGATCGTCTGCTCCAGCAACGCGGCGCCGACCTCACCGTCGTCGACCAGCGCCGCGAGCACGTCCCGCGGAACGCCGGCCTCATGCAGCAGCCGCGCGATTTCCAGACCCGTCAGCGTCGCGTATTCCGACGGCTTGTAAAGGACAGCGTTGCCGGTCAGCAGCGCTGGCACGATGACGTTGCAGCCGACAAACCACGGGTAATTCCGGGCCGAGATGTTCGCCACCACTCCGAGCGGCACATGCTCGATCTGTTCACGCATGCCGCCTTCATCGTGTACCGTCTCGATGGCGATGAAGGGCCGGGTCTGCTGCATGAAAAAGTCGATCCGCGGCAACAGTCCGTTGAG
>JANXVP010000470.1 GCA_025351615.1 Ramlibacter sp.
TCGGGGAAGACTTCGAACACGGCGTCGAAAGCGAGTTCGCCTTCGGGCGAGCTTTCCTTTTCGGTGATCTTCGGCTGGCCGGCGACCCGCAGCTTGGCCTCGTTCGCCGCCTGCGCGAATGCTTCGCCGACTTTGTCGTTCATCACCTCGTAATGCACCGAATAGCCGTAGCGCTGGGCGACCACGTTCATCGGCACCTTGCCCGGGCGGAAACCGTCCATCTTGACGGTCCGGGCCAGGCGTTTGAGTCGGGAATCGACTTCGGACTTGATCGCGTTGACGGGCAGGGTCAGCGTGATTTTTCGTTCCAGCTTGTCAAGGGTTTCAACGTTCACGGCCATGATGGGCTTTCTAAATGTTTTCAAAATGTTGCGGGACAGAGCTGAAGGTCTGTCCCGCAAGGTTCTAATCTGTTGAGGACAGAGCTGAAGATCTGTCCCGCAAAGTCACTCAAGCTCTGGTGCGCGGGGGGGGACTCGAACCCCCACACCATTGCTGGCGTCAGGACCTAAACCTGGTGCGTCTACCAATTTCGCCACCCGCGCTGAGCTGGAATCGAACGCGGGCGACCAGGGCATCCCGGACCGCCCGCCCAAATTCGGTCAACCCGCTATTTTAACTCCAGCGACAATGCCGGCGTGAAGACGAGCCTGCGCATCTCGGCCCAAGGGGTCGACCATTACGAAAATTTCCCGGTTGCTTCGTGGATTTGCCCGCCGCGCCTGCGTCCCCCGGTGGCTGCCATCTACAGCTTCGCCCGCACCGCGGACGACCTCGCGGACGAGGGGACTGCGGCCGCCGCCCAACGCCTGGGCGACCTGGCCGCCTACCGCGCCGACCTGGATGCATGCTTCACGGACCGACCCGACAGTGGCCGCTGGCCCCAGGTGTTCATTCCATTGCGCCTTGCCGTTCGCGATTTCAGCCTGCCACAGCAGCCGCTGTGGGACCTGCTGGACGCCTTCGAACAGGACGTCCTGAAAAGCCGCGATGGCGCGGGCTATGCAACCCGGGCCGAGTTGCTCGACTACTGCCGGCGCAGCGCCAATCCGATCGGCCGCCTGTTGCTGCACCTCTATGGCGTGGGCGACGTCGGCACGCAGACGCGCAGCGACGCGGTCTGCACGGCTTTGCAGTTGATCAATTTCTGGCAAGACGTGGGGCTGGACGTGGTCCGCGGGCGCTACTACCTGCCCGCGGAAGACCTGCAGCGCCACGGACTCGACCCGGCCCGGCCCTCGACCTGGGCTTGCGGCCCCGGCGCCGTCGGGCTGCTCGCGGAGTACGCGCTGTGGACAAGGCAGCTCATGCTCAGCGGCGCGGACATCGTGCACAGCGTGCCGGGCCGGGCCGGCTGGGAGCTGCGGCTGGTGGTGCAAGGCGGCTTGCGCATCCTCGACCGGATCGAGGCCATGGGCTTCAATACCTTTGCGGCCCGCCCCACCTTGCGCGCGAGGGATCTGCCAGTGCTGCTGTGGCGTGGCCTGCGGATGTGACGATGACCCCCGAACAGTACGTCCAGCAGAAAGCGGCAGCCTCCGGCAGCAGCTTCTACTACGCCTTCCTTTTTCTGCCGCCGCCGCGGCGCGCGGCAATTACCGCCTTCTATGCGTTTTGCCGCGAAGTCGACGACGTGGTCGATGAGGTGACCGACCCTGGCGTGGCACGCACCAAACTCGCCTGGTGGCAGGCCGAGGTGGCGAAGTCGTTTGCCGGCCAGCCCAGCCATCCCGTGATGAAAGCGCTGATGCCGGCGGCGCAGGCCTTCAACATCGAACAGCGCCACTTGCATGCGGTGATCGAAGGCTGCGAGATGGATCTCGACCAGACCCGCTACCTGGACTTCCCCGCGCTCGAGCGCTATTGCCACCTGGTGGCCGGCGTGGTCGGTGAAGTTTCGGCCGGCATCTTCGGCCAGTCCCAGTCCCAGACCACCGGGTATGCGCACAAGCTGGGCCTTGCCTTCCAGCTCACCAACATCATTCGCGACGTCGGTGAGGACGCGCGCCGCGGCCGCATCTACCTGCCCGTCAGCGAGTTGCAGCAGTTCGACGTCAAGGTCCACGAGGTACTCAAGGGCAGTTACTCCAGCCGATTCACGGCGCTGATGAAATTCCAGTCCGATCGCGCGCAGCGTCTCTACGACGAGGCGCTCGCGCTGCTACCCGCAGCCGACCGGCGCTCGCAAAAGCCGGGGCTGATGATGGCCAGCATCTACCGCACGCTGCTGCGGGAAATCGAGCGCGACGACTTCCAGGTGCTGCACCAGCGCGTCAGCCTGACCCCGCTGCGCAAGTTCTGGCTGGCCTGGAAAGTCCAGGCGCTGGGACGGGTGTGAAGGCGGGAAACGTCGCGGTCATCGGCGCGGGCTGGGCCGGCCTCGCTGCTGCGGTAGCGGCCACGCGCGATGGCCACCGCGTGACGCTGTACGAAAGTTCGCGCGCGCTGGGCGGGCGGGCCCGCAGCCTCGCCACCGTGCTGCCGGACGGCTCGACGGCGCTGCTGGACAACGGCCAGCACATCATGATCGGCGCCTACACCGCTACGCTGCGCCTGATGCTGGACGTCGGCATCGCCCCGCCAG
>JANXVP010000494.1 GCA_025351615.1 Ramlibacter sp.
GTCGGCAGCACATAGGCGAAGAAAGGCTGCCAGCGGGCCCAGCCGGTGTAACGCACTTCGGTGTCGTCGTCGGGAGCCAGTGCGGGACTGATCCGCACCCGCACCACGATCCAGATGACGAAGGCGATGGCCAGGATGACCCCGGGCAGCACACCGCCGACCAGCAGCTTGGAGATGGAAATCCCGGACAGCGAACCAAGCAGCACCGTCAGGGCCGACGGCGGAATCAGCATGTCCACGGCGCCGATGGCCATGATCGGCCCGGTCGCGAGCACGGGGTGGTAGCCGCGGGCGAGCATGACCGGCAGCATCAGCGACCCGAGCATCGCGGTGGTGGCGATGGTCGAGCCCGAGATCGCGGAAAAGACCGTTCCGGCAACGACGGCGACGACGGCCAGCCGCCCCGGCAGCCGGCGGATCAGCCGCTCGATGCCCTCGATCACCTTGAGCGCCAGCCCGGTGTGGAACAGCACTTCGCCCATCAACACGAACAGGGGAATCGGCGTCAGCGAAAACGCCGTGACCGAGCTGACGCTGCTGCGCGCGAGCTGCACCAGGCCAGGCTCGCCGCCCATGTAGAGCCACGCTCCGACGATGTTGATCGTGATGAAGGTGAACGCCACCGGCATGCCGATGAACAGCAGCACGGTGGAGCCACCGAGCATCAGCCATGCGGCGAAACCCCAGTCCGTCATGCGGCACCCGATCTCATGAGGCGCTCACGGCATCCGCGCGCGGACCGCGCTGCGACCGTGCCAGCCGGTGCATGCGAAACAGCATCTCGATGGCCAGCAGCACGAAGACGACCGGCAACGGCGCCAGCGCCCACCATTCGGGCGTGACCAGCGTCTTGATGTTGACGGCGCCCGCGGCATGGCTGGACCAGGCCGCTTGCGCGCCATACCAGGCAATGACCGCGCAACAGACCAGCCCGATCACGTCGCCCACCCATTCGAAGACCCACGCCAGCCGTCTGGGCACCGCCTGCAGCAGGATGTCGACCCGGATGTGCTGGCCCTGGCGCAGCAGCCACGGCGCGACGCACATCGTGATCAGGTAGAGCATCAGCTCGGAAATTTCGTTGCTCCAGGCCAGGCCTTGCGGCAATCCCGGGAGCGCGACGTTTCGCAAGGCGACGTCGGCGACGATGATGGCCATCATCGCCAGCAGGATCGCGCAACCGGCCAGGGCCAGCGCCGCGAGTAGCCTGTCGTAGCCAGCGGACAGCCGCTCGATCACTTCGGCGCGAACAGGGTCTTGAAGCGGCCGGCGATCTCCGGGCTCTGCTTGAGCGCCGCCGCCCAGCCCACGTCATAAGCCCGGTCGTGGAAGGCCTTGGCGGTGGCGGCGTCGAAGCGGATGGTCTGGATGCCGGCCTTCTCCTGGCGCGCGATTTCGTCGGTGCTATAGCGGGCCCAGAAGCTGTTTTCGGCTTCCAGCGCGAGCAGCTGCTGTTGCAGGAAATTGCGCTGGGTGTCGGTGAGCTTGCGGTAGGCGGGCAGGTTCATGACCAGAGAGACCTCGGCGTCGTAGAAGCCCGGGTCGATGCGAAACCGGGTCTTTTCCTGCCAGTTCAGGTCGAAGATGCCGCCGATGGGCCAGCCATAGCCATCCACCACGCCACGCTCCAGCGCGGTGTAGACCTCGCCGGGCGGCGTCGTGATCACGTTCGCGCCCAGCGCCTGGAAGAAGTCTCGGTAGACCGGCGTAATGCGGATCTTCTGGCCGCTCAGGTCCGGCTTGTCGACTTTCTTGTTGGTGTAGATGTGGAACGGCTGGTTCTCGACCATCCGCGCCAGGTACTGCATGTTGGCCTTGTCGTTCCAGACCTTGTTGATGGCGTCGAAGGCGCCGTTGCGGCGTTGCTCGGCCACCGGCACCTGGGTCAGCTTGAGGAAGTCGGCCTCGGGCATCACGTTGGTATAGAAGGCGCCGGTACTCAGCGCCATGTCGATGACGCCGGTCTTGACTGCGTTGCCGACTTCGAACGGGGGCATCGCCTTGGGGCCCCCGATGAAGTTGATCTGCAGCGTGCCCTTGCCCTGCGCGTTCACTTTCTGGATCCAGGGTTGCAGGCGCTGCACGTAAATGCCGTTTTCGGCGAACGCGCTCACCAGGCGCAAGGTCACTTCCTGGGCGCCGGCGGCGCCGGCAAACCCCGCCGCCAGCAGCAGCAGGGCCACAGCCGCTCTCACAGATCGTGCATTCATGGAGTCATTTCCTTTGGTTGAACATAAACCCTGGCGTGCCGAGCGTCAATCGAGGCAGACGCGATGGCGGCCCGAGGCAATCACAGTCCCAGGTAGCGCGCCCACAGGCTGCGGTCCGCATCGAGCTGATCCGAGCTCCCGCTCCAGACTGCCCGCCCCTTTTCGATGATGACGTGGCGGTCGGCGACGCCGATCAGGCGCTGCACGTACTTGTCGATCACCAGCATCGCATGGCCCGCCTGCCGCAAGGTGTTCAGCACGTTCCACACCTCCTCGCGCACCAGCGGGGCCAGCCCTTCGGTGGCCTCGTCCAGGATCAGCAGCCGGGGGTTGGTCACCAGCGCGCGCGCGATCGCCAGCATCTGCTGCTCGCCGCCAGAGAGCTGGCCCCCCAGGTGGGTGCGGCGTTCGGCCAGCCGCGGAAACAGCCCGAACAGCCGGTCCGGTGTCCAGGCCTGCGCGCCGCCGATGGCGGGACGGCGGAATGCCGTCAGGTGTTCCAGCACGCTCAGGTTGCCGAACACCTGCCGGCCCTCGGGCACCAGCGCAATGCCCTGGCGGGCTACCCGATGGGCCGCCATCCCCGTCATGGAGAGGCCGCCAAAAACCACTTGCCCCTGGGTCGGCTTGATCAGCCCCATCACCGAGCGCACGAAGGTGGTTTTGCCCATGCCGTTGCGCCCGAGCAGGCCCACGATCTCGCCTGGCCCGATCTGCAATTCCATGCCGAACAGCACCTGGCTGCGGCCATAGCCAGAGCACAGGCCCTCAACCCGCAGCAACTGGCTGGCGACGGCGGGCCCGCTCACCGCGGCTCCTGGCTGCCAAGGTAGGCGACCGCGACCGCGGGGTCGCGCCGCACCGCATCCGGCTTGCCGCTGGCGATCACATGGCCGTTGACCAGCACCGAGACCGTGTCAGCCAGCCGGAACACGGCATCGACGTCATGCTCGATCAGCAGCACGGCAACCTCGCCGCGCAGGCCCGCGATCAGGGCGGTCATGGTTTCGGATTCCTGCAGCCCCATCCCCGCCAGCGGCTCGTCCAGCAGCATCAGCTTCGGCCGTCCGGCCAGCGCCATCCCGACCTCGAGCGCGCGCTGCTCGCCGTGCGACAGCTGCTCGACGCCCCAGGCGTGCTTTTCCGCCAAGCCCAGCCGGGTCAGCAGCAGCTGTCCGCTTTCGACCAGCGCCCTGTCGGCACGCACCGGCCGCCACGCGGAGAAAGTGCGGCCTTGCGTGGCCTGCAGCGCCAGCTCCAGGTGCTCCAGAACCGACATGCTCTTGAACAGCCGGGTGACCTGGAACGAGCGGACCAGCCCCCGCCGCGCGCGCCGGTGCGTGACCATGTGCGTGACGTCGGTTCCCCCGAAGTGGACCGTTCCGCTGTCGCTGGCGAGCTGGCCAGCGATCTGCGCCACCAGAGTGGTCTTGCCTGCGCCGTTGGGGCCGATCAGCGCATGGATCTCACCAGGGGAGACCTGCAGGTCCACCCGGTCGCTCGCCAAAACGCCGCCGAAGCGCTTGTTCAGTCCTGCGACCTGGAGCAGGGGTGGCAGCGTCATCGGCCCATGCTCCGGCGGAACACGGCGAGCAGCGCTCCGGCCATGCCCCGGCGTGCGAACAGGACCACCGCGAGCAGCGCCCAGCCGATCCAGAATTCAAAGTACTCGGTGCGTGCCGACAGCAACTCCTGCATCAGCAGCAGCGCCGCAGCCCCGAGAACACCGCCCCACAGCGTGCCCACCCCTCCCAGGATCACCATCACCAGCAGCGTTCCGGACTGGGTCCAGTGCAGCAGGTTCGGGCTGACATAACCTTGCAGGTTGGTGCTCAGGCCCCCCGCCACGCCGCACAGAATGCCGGCAACCACGAACACCACCAGCTTGCACGCAAACACCGGCAAGCCGATGGCTTCGGCCCGCACCTCGTCGTCGCGCAACGCCTGCACCGCACGCCCGAAGCGCGAGTGCGCGAAGCGGTGCAGCAACAGCAGTTCCAGTGCCAGCACCGCGAGCGCGCTGTAGTAGAGGGTGCCGGGGTGGTGCAGGTCCAGGCCGCCGGGCAACAGGGCGCGCGTGCGTACGGTCAGCCCTTCGTCGCCGCCATAGCCCTTCATCGAATTGGCCAGGTAGAACAGCATCTGCGCGAACGCCAGCGTGATCATGATGAAGTACACGCCGCGCGTTCGCAGCGAGATGGCGCCGATGACCAGCGCCGCGACTCCCGCGCTCAGCGCGATGACCAGCAGCTGGATCAGCCCGGAGTTCACCCCTTCCGCCAGCAGGATCGCGCTGGCATAGGCGCCCAGCCCAAAGAAGGCCGCATGGCCGAGCGAAATCATCCCGCCGTATCCGAGCAACAGGTTCAGGCTGGTGGCCGCGACTGCGTAAATGACGATGCGACTGGCCACACCCAGGTAGAAGTCGGCTCCAGCGGCCTCCAGCAGCCAGGGCAGCGCCATGGCAAGCAGCAGCGTCCCGATCGCGATGACCCGTTCAGAGCGCATCAACTGCGCACCGGGAACAGCCCCTGCGGACGAAACACCAGCATCGCGACCATCAGGATGTACACCGAGATCGAAGCCAGCGCCGGCCCGGCCGCACTGGCCCATTGCGGCGGCAGTGCGTCTCGCAGCAGTTGCTGCAGCAGCGTGCGGCCGAGGGTGTCGACGGTGCCGACCAGCAAAGCACCGATGAGCGCTCCCCGGATCGAGCCGATGCCGCCGATCACCACCACCACGAAAGCCAGGATCAGGATGTTCTCCCCCATTCCCACCTGCACCGCGAGCAGCGGCGCGAGCAGGCTGCCCGCCACCGCGCACAAGCCGGCGCCGAGGCCGAACACCAGCGTGAACAGCCGGCCGACGTTCACGCCCATGGCTTCGCTCATTTCCCGGTTGGCGGCGCCGGCGCGCACCAGCGCGCCGATCCGCGTCTTCTGCACCAGCAGGTACAGCAGCAGCGCGGTGGCCAGACCGACCCCGATGATCAACAGCCGCCAGGACGAATACACCAGTCCCGGCAGGATCTGGACCGGACCCTCCAGCGCTTGCGGGATCGACAGGGGCAGGTCGTTGCCGAAGAGCATCTTGACCCCGTCGTTGAGGATCAGGATCAGCGCGAACGTGGCGAGCACCTGCGACAGGTGGTCGCGCGCATACAGGGTGCGCAGGATCGACGCCTCGAGCAGCATGCCGAACAGGGCGGTGAGCAGCACGGCGCCCAGCGCGCCGAGCAGGAAGGAGCCGCTCAGGCGCGTCAGCCACGCGGCGAGGAAAGCGCCGACCATGTACAGCGATCCATGTGCGAGATTGATCATGTCCATGACGCCGAAGACCAGCGTCAGTCCCGCGGCCAGCAGGAACAGCATGAAGCCGAGTTGAAGGCCGTTGAGCGTCTGCTCGACAATCAGAAGACCGCTCATCGGGCTGCGACGCGCCCCGATTACTTGCGCATCACGCACTGCTGCACGTAGGCGTCGCCGTGGTCGCGCAGGATCGGCTCGTTGAACGACTTGTTGATCAGGCCACCCTTGCCGTCACTGCCCACCGTCCGGACGTAGTAGTTCTGGATCGGGTATTGGTTGCTGTTGAACTTGAAGGGGCCGCGCACGGAATCGAACCGGGCGCTGCGAAGCGCGCGGCGCAAGGCATCCTTGTCGTCGAGATTGCCCTTGGTGTCGCGCACCGCCGCGTTGATCAATTCTCCGGCGTCATAGCCTTGCGACGCATACAGCGTCGGGACCCGTTTGTATTCCTTTTGAAATTCAGCCATGAAGCGCTGGTTGGCCGGGTTGTTGAAATCGGGTGACCAATGCGCGGTGTTGAACAGGCCGGCCATCGACGGACCGACCGGGCCGATCACGTCCTGGTCGGCGCTGAAGCCCGGCAGCAGCAGCATGGTTTCCTTGCCGAGGCCGGCGCCGACGAACTGCTTGATGAAGTTGATGCCCATTCCGCCGGGCAGGAAGATGTAGAGCACTTGCGGCTTGGCGGCGCGAATCTCGGCCAGTTCCGCCGCGTAATCGAGCTGTCCCAGCTTGGTGTAGTTTTCGCCCAGCACCTGGCCCTTGAAGACACGCTTGAACCCTGCCAGCGAATCCTTGCCGGCCTGGTAGTTGGGCGCCACCAGATACACGCTCTTGAGCCCGCGCTGGTTGGCGAAAGCGCCGGCAGCCTCGTGGTACGCGTCGTTGGGCCAGGACACGGCGAAAAACAGCGGGTTGCATTCCTTGCCGGCCATCGACGACGGTGCGGCATTCGGGCTGATGTAGATCGTGTTGTTGTCCAAGGCCTCGGGCAGCGCCGCCAGCATGATGTTGGAGAACACCACCCCGGTCATGAAATCGACATGGTCGCGTTTGACATTGCGCTCGAACAGCTGGCGCGCCACTTCGGGCTTGAACTGGTCGTCGCTGACAAGCACCTCCGCCGGCAGGCCGCCGAGCTTGCCTCCATGCAGCTTGATCGACAGCAGGAAACCGTCCCGGATGTCCACTCCCAGCGCCGATGACGGTCCCGACAAGGTGCTGACGAAGCCGACCCGCACCTTGTCTGCGGCAAAAGACCCGGCGCTGGCGGCGAGCAGCGCCATCCCGAGCAAGGCATTCCTGAGCGCCGCATGACGGCCTGGGAGAGGTGCATTCATGGTGGATCCTTGTTGATCAGGTGACGGCGGATTAGACCCAGACTTGCAGGACGTAGTCAAACGGTGCCTGGCCGTTGAACAGGTCGACCCGTTGCAGCCGGATCCGCAGCATGCCGTCCGCGCCCCGCACGAACGTGTGGTGGTAGCGGCCGCCGAAATGTCGCACCGTGTCCCGGCGCAGCTCCATCATGTGGAAGCGCGATCGCGCCTGGATTTCATTGCCGGTGACCGACTCCACGACCACCTGGCTCACCACGTGGTTGGTCTCCCACATCGGCGCCTGCGACCAGGCGTTCGGGTGGGAAACGCGGCCCATGCGGATCTCCATCAGCAACTTGTCCTCGGCGAAGATCGACGGCGATCCTTCCCATTCCACCTGCTCGGGCGTCGCCGGCATCCAGTAGACGCCCTGCTCGTCGAACAGGTCGATCCAGGCTTGCCAGTGCTTGCCATCGAGCAGTTCCGCCTGCCGGTACAGGAGTTGCTCCACCTCGCGTTGGAGTTGGCCCTCGGCTACGGTACGGGCAAGGATTCCAGGCACGGGCAGCCGGTGCGCGGCGGCGGCACTGCCCGCCTGTGCCGCGCGCGGCGAGTGGTCCGGCTCGACTGCTTGAGCCCCGGTGCGGACAGGGCCGTCTTTCGCCTCGATCACCACCTCCTGCCCGAGCAGGTGCTCGAAGTCCGGCCCCGCGCTTGGGATCGCCCCGCCGGGGCTGGTCGCTTTCGTGCTCATGTCTTGCTCCTTCATGCGCTGAGGTACTGGGTCCAGGCGCGGAACTGGTTTCGCATCACCGCTTCGGATGTGCCGTGGCTGGAATAGGTGACGCCTTTGTCTTCACGGTCGTCGCCGTACCAGCGGTGAAAGCTGACCCAGTCGCCGCCGTTGGACTGCAGGCCCCACTGGCCCTTGGTCCAGTTCTCCAGGTCGTCCGCGTTGATCATCGTGGCCGGCGAATTGACCAGGTTGTAGTACCACAGGCTGCGCCGGTAGATCGCCTCGGGCGCGCCCTTCAGGCGGAAGTGCCAGATCTCGGACAAGGTCTTGTCCGGCGCGATCGGCCGCAGGCAGCGCAGTTGCTGCAGCGGCGACTGCACCGACAGGTAGGGATAGACCAGCACGTGGTGGATGCTGCGCGACAGGTATTCCTCGGCCCGCTCGGCGCCGTAGGCCTTCACCAGCTGGGCCTCGTGTTCCAGCGTGTCGGGGTCCTGCGGTCGCAGCCCCATATAGGCCTTCAGGATGCCGTGGCCGCGCGGGAAGTTGATGGTCTGCACCGCGTCCCACTGCTCGAAGCTGGAAGCGAAAGTCGACAGGTAGTGGTAGTACAGCGGCGCCGCACCGCGCTCGGCCTTCAGCCGCCGCTCGACCCTGCCGGCGGAGATCCCGGTGGACTGGTGCGTGACCGAAGGATGGAGCGAATCGAGCTGGTTCTCCATGAAGAACTTCCAGTTTGAGTGCTGCACGACGCGGTGGCAGATCGGCACCACCTCGACTTCGCCGACGGGCGAGCGGTCGCACATGTCATCGAAGGCAATGCGGGCCTCGCCCAGAAACTCCGCGAGCGGCGGGCCTTCGCTGGCCAGACTGGCGAAGACGAAGCCGCGGTAACTGTCCACCCGCGCCGCCTGCTTGACGCTGCAGTCCGGGTTGTCGCGGGTCATCCGGGTTCCCTCATACCCCTTGGCCAGCGGAATGGCGCGCACCTTGCCATCGAGGTGGAAACTCCATGCGTGGTAGGAACAGACGAAAGCGGCGCCAGTGTTGCCGCGCAGGTTGCCCACCAGCTGGACGCCGCGGTGCGGGCAGCGGTTGTACAAGACCTGGATGCTGCCGTCGCCCTGGCGCACCATGATCATCGGCTGGCGCCCGATGGTCACCGCGTGGTAGTCACCCGGCGCCGGCACCTGCGATTCGTGGCCGCAATAAACCCAGGTGCGCTCCCAGATTTTTTCCATTTCAGCGTCGAAAATCGCCTGGTCCGTGTACACGCTCTTGTGCACGCGATCGGGGTCGACGAGTTGCTGGACGTTCATCTTTGTTCTCCGGTGATTCTTGCGCTTGCGCTGATCCTGCGCTGGTGTCAAACAGAGGCGATCAGGCGCTCCAGTGCCTGCCCGGTGTCGTCGGCCAGCGCCGCCCGGCTCAGGTCCCGCAACTGCTGCGCCCCGTGCGGAGCGGTTTGCAGCCGCGGCAACACCGCCATCAGCCGCTGGTAGTTGCCCCAGCCTCGCGCGTGCGTGTCGCCATAGCCCTTGATCAGGCGCTGCGAGCGCGCGACTTCGAGCGCCAGGTCGGGACGATCGGCAGCAAGCGATTCGAGCGTTGTCAGCCACTGGCCGATGCGCTGGTGCTCGACCTGGAAGCGCAGCGACTTGCGGCGCATTCCGCGCAGTGAAGCGATCGCATACAGCAGCAGGTAGCCGCGGATCGAACTGGTGCGCACAATCCGGCCCCTGCGCGTGAAAGTCCCGACACAGGCCCGGGCCCAGCCCGTCGAGAGCAGCCATCGGCCGAACGTGTGCGGCAGCGTGTCAGCGATTTCTTCCAGCCTGGGATGCATGAATTCGTCGATGTCCAGTTGCTGGGTGCCGGTCAACCCGACTTCATCGCCGACGCGGGAAAAGCGCGACCGCCGGGTCTTGAGGTCGGCGACCCGGATCGTGTCCTCGTACGACATCCAGAGCGCCAGGTGCCGCGCCGCCTCGTCGAGCAGGTCCGGCCGCGCTGCCCGCAGCGGCCGCAGCAGATCGAGATAAAGCGAGGCGTAGGCCACATCCTGGTAGTCGGCCAGCCGCAGCAGGCCCGCCTGCAGCGTGGTCTGCGCGCTGGCCGGGAACTCGGCTGCGCTGCGCTGCGCCAGCGCCGCCAGCCGCGGTCCTAACTGCGGTGGCGACATCACAGGTGCGGGCGTCGGCGCGGTGTGCGATGCGGCTTCAAAGCCGGCGTCGAAGGCCTGCAAGCTGGCTTTGACGCCGACTCCGCCGCGCCGCACGGTCTGCTCGAATTGCTCGCGGCTGAAGGGCAACGCGGCGGATGCCGCCAAGGCACCGTAAAGCGCCGGACCGATCGGACTGCCAGTGCTCTGCGCCAGCGCTTCGAAGTCGGCGCAGACGAAGCGCCGGGCCGCCGCCCGCGCGCCTTCCAGCAGCTTTTCCGAATCGACCCGTCCGTCGCCCATGGCGGTGCGTTCGGTCATGGAATACACGCGGTGGCTGGAGGCGACGAAGGTGGTGCGGCCGGGCGTGACCAGGCCGCGCTGCAATGCACGGCCCGCCTCCATCAGCTCGGAAGCGATG
>JANXVP010000525.1 GCA_025351615.1 Ramlibacter sp.
CCAGTCGCTGGGCCTGACCGAAGTGGCTTTCCAGAACGCGCTGGCCTATGCCAAGGACCGCATCCAGATGCGCTCCCTGTCCGGCGTCAAGGCCAAGGACAAGCCGGCCGACCCGATCATCGTGCACCCCGACGTGCGCAAGATGCTGCTGACGGCGAAGGCGTATGCCGAGGGCGGCCGCGCGCTGGCCATCTTCTGCACGCTGCTGCTCGACAAGGAACTGCACCATCCCGACGAAAAGGTGCGCAAGGACAGCGCCGAACTGGTTGCGCTGCTGACGCCGATCGTCAAGGCCTTCATCACCGACAACGGCCACATCGCCACCAACGCCTGCATGCAGGTGTTCGGCGGCCACGGCTACATCGCGGAATGGGGCATGGAGCAGTTCGTGCGCGACAACCGCATCAACATGATCTACGAAGGCACCAACACCATCCAGTCGCTGGACCTGTTGGGCCGCAAGGTGCTGGGCAATAACGGCGCCACGCTGAAGAAATTCGGCAAGCTCGTCGCCCAGCTGGTGGAAGAAGAGGGCGTGAACGAGCAAATGGCCGAGTTCATCAATCCGGTCGCCCTTCTTGGCGAGCAGATGACCAAGTTCACCACCGAAATCGGCTTTAAGGGCTTTCAGAACCCGGACGAAGTGGGCGCCGCGGCGGTCGACTACCTGCGGGTTGCCGGTCACCTGGTGTTCGGGTATTTCTGGGCCCGGATGGCGCAGGTGGCATTGCGCGAGATCGCGGCGGGCAATACGGACCCGTTCTACAAGGCCAAGCTGCAGACCGCGCGCTTCTATTTCGCCAAGCTGTTCCCGGAAACCGTTATGTTGATGCGCACGGCGCGCGGCGGTGCAAAGGTCCTGATGGACACGCAAGAGGCGCTGGCGTGACGTCGGGTTTTCGCGTGAAGAAGGTCGCCGTGCTCGGCGCGGGGGTGATGGGCGCGCAGATTGCGGCCCACCTCGTGAACGTCAGGGTTCCGGTGCTGCTGTTCGACCTGCCGGCGCCCACGGACGCGGCATCGGCCGCGTTGCCGTCCAAAAATTCCATCGTGGCCAAAGCCGTCGAGGGCCTGAAGAAGCTCAAGCCCGCGCCGCTCGGCCTGGCCGAGGATGCGGCGCTGATCGGACAGGCGAACTACGAGGAGCACCTGGAGCAGCTGAAGGACTGCGACCTCGTCATCGAGGCCATCGCCGAGCGCATGGACTGGAAGCTGGCCCTCTACCGCAAGATCGCGCCCTTCGTCGCGCCGCACGCCATCCTGGCGTCGAACACGTCCGGCCTGTCGATCACGAAGCTGAGCGAAGCGCTGCCCGAGGAGATGAAGCACCGCTTCTGCGGCATCCATTTTTTCAATCCTCCGAGGTACATGTCCCTGGTGGAGCTGATCGCTGCACCCAGTACCGAGCCCCAGGTCCTCGATGACCTGGAAACCTTTGTCACCACCGGACTCGGCAAGAGCGTGGTGCGGGCCAGGGACACGCCCAACTTCATCGCCAACCGGATTGGCATCGCCGGCCTGCTGGCGACCATGAAGGAGGTCGAGAAGTCCGGCCTGACTTACGACGTGGTGGACGATCTCACCGGCAAGAAGATGGGCCGCGCCAGTTCGGGCACCTTCCGGACCGCGGACGTTGTGGGACTCGACACGCTGGGTCATGTGATCAGGACGCTGCAGGACACGCTCGACGAAAAGAGCGACCCCTTCTATGCGAGCTTCGCGACGCCTGAAGTTCTCAAGGTACTGCTGGAGAAGGGCAACCTGGGGCAGAAAAGCAATGCCGGCTTCTACAAGAAGGCCGGGCGCGACGTGCTGCGCTTCGAGCTTGAAAGCGGCGACTACGTCCCCGGTGGACAGAAGGGTGACGAGGTCTATGCCCGCATGCTGAAGAAGCCGGCGGCCGAGCGCCTGAAGCTGCTGCGCGAATCCCGGGGGCCGCAGGGGCAGTTCCTGTGGGCGATCCTGCGCAACAGCTTTCACTACGCGGCGGTTCATCTCGCCGCGATCGCGGACACCGCGCGCGACGTCGATTTCGCGATGCGCTGGGGGTTCGGCATGCAGCAGGGACCGTTCGAACTCTGGCAGGAAGCCGGCTGGCTGCAGGTGGCCCAGTGGATCCAGGACGACATCAAAGCCGGCAAGACGCTGTCGGATGCGCCGCTGCCGGACTGGGTCTTCAGCGGCGCCGTGGCTGAAGCCGGAGGTGTTCACACGCCTGCAGGCTCCTGGAATCCGACGACCAGAAAGTTCGAGCCGCGCCGGCTGCTGCCGGTGCATGCGCGCCAGCTGTTTCCCGAAGCGTTGCTGGGCAGCCAGCCGAAAGATTCGAGGACGGCCGGCCAGACGCTGCACGAAGACGCCGGTATCCGGCTGTGGACTCTCGACGAGAACGCGGCTGGCCCCGCCGGTGGCCGGGTGCTGATCGCGAGCATCAAGACGAAGATGCATGCCATCAGTCCCGAGGTGTGCGAAGGCCTGCAGCAGGCGGTGGAGCTGGCCGAGAAGAACTTCCAGGGACTGGTGATCTGGTCCGGCGATGACCCCTTCAGCGTGGGCGCCGACCTGCAGGCCATGCTGCCCGCATTCATGGCGGTCGGCGTGGGCGCAGTGGACGACGCCGAGCAGTTCATGCAGCAAACGATGCTGCGCATGCGCTACGCGTCGGTGCCCGTGATTTCTGCCGTCCGCGGCCTGGCGTTGGGCGGGGGCTGCGAGGTCGCCGCCTATTCGGCGCGCCGCGTCGTCGCAATGGAAAGCTACATGGGCCTGGTCGAAGTCGGTGTCGGGCTGGTGCCCGGCGCGGGCGGGCTGACTTACATCGCGCGCCGCGCCGCCGAGAACCAGGCGCTGACGACGCACAAGGATCTCCTGCCTTTCCTCACCGAGGGCTTTTCGGCCGCGGCCATGGCCAAGGTCGGGACGAGCGCGCTGGAGTCGCGCAAGCTTGGCTACCTGCTGGACAGCGACATCGTCGTTCCAAACAAGGACGAGTTGCTGTTCGTTGCCATCCATGAAGCCAGCGCGATGTCCACCGCCGGCTACCGGCCGCCCGTCAAGCGCCAGTTCCCGGTGGCGGGGCGCAGCGGCAAGGCCACCATCCAGGGCCAGCTGGTGAACCTGCGCGATGGCGGCTTCATCAGCCGGCATGACTTTCACATCGCGTCGCTGATCGCCGGCGTCGTCACCGGCGGCGATGTCGACGCCGGCACGCTGGTGACCGAGGAGTACCTGATGGCGCTGGAGCGCAGGGCCTTCTGCTCGCTGATCGTCCATCCCAAGACCCAGGAGCGGATCCTGGGAATGCTGTCGACGGGCAAGCCCGTTAGAAACTAGTAACCTTGCGGGACAGATCAATCATTGCGAAGCAATTTTGCTCTGTCCTCAACCGATCAAAAGCCTTGCGGGACAGACCAATCATTGCGAAGCAATGTTGCTCTGCCCTCAACAGACCAGGACGATATGAAGCAAATTCAAGACGCCTACATCGTTGCCGCGACCCGCACGCCGATCGGACGCTCGCATCGCGGGTTCTTGCGCAACACGCGGCCGGACGATTTGCTGGCGACCACGTTGCGCGCCGCACTGGCGCAAGTGCCCGGGCTGGATCCGTCGGCGATCGAGGACGTGATCTGCGGCTGCGCGATTCCGGAAGCCCAGCAGGGACTGAACGTCGCGCGCATCGGGGCAGTGCTGGCGGGATTGCCCAAGAGCGTCGGCGGCATCACGGTCAACCGCTTCTGTGCGTCCGGCCTCTCGGCGGTCCAGATGGCGGCGGACAGGATTCGTGTCGGCGAGGCGGACGTGATGATTGCCGCCGGCACCGAGAGCATGAGCATGGTGCCGATGATGGGCAACTCGCCTTCGTTGTCACCCACCATTTTCAGCAACCCAGATGACATCGAGCGCTACGGCATCGCCTACGGCATGGGACTGACGGCCGAGAAGGTGGCGCAGCAGTGGAAGGTGTCCCGCGCCGCGCAGGACGAATTCGCATACCGCTCCCACATGAAGGCGCTGGCGGCCATGAAAGCCGGCGAGTTCGCCGACGAAATCACGCCGGTCGAGGTCGCCGAGCGCTCCGTCGACCTCGATTCGGCCGAAGTGTCGGTCCGGACCCGCACGGTCGACCTCGATGAGGGCGCACGGCCCGATACGACCGTCGAGGGCCTGGCAAAACTGACGACGGTTTTCACCGCGCGCGGTTCGGTGACGGCCGGCAACAGCTCGCAGACCTCGGATGGCGCCGGTGCGCTGGTCCTGGCCAGCGAAGCCGCCATCCAGCGCTTCGGCCTGAAGCCGCTGGCCCGCTTCGTCAGCTATGCCAGCCGCGGCGTGCCGCCGCACCTCATGGGAATCGGTCCGATCGAGGCCATCCCCGCCGCGTTGCGGTACGCCGGGCTGAAGCAGCAGGACATCGACTGGATCGAGCTGAATGAAGCGTTTGCCGCGCAGTCGCTGGCAGTCATCGCCACGCTCGGACTCGATCCTGCCAAGGTCAACCCGATGGGAGGCGCCATTGCCCTGGGTCATCCGCTGGGCGCCACCGGCGCGATCCGTTCTGCGACAGTGGTTCACGCCCTGCGGCGCAAGAATCTGAAGTACGCGATGGTGACCATGTGCGTCGGCATGGGACAGGGCGCCGCGGGCATCTTCGAACGGGTTTGAACGGGTGACGAATGATTGAACATGTTTTCGACGAGGCCGTGCTGCTGGAGCCGGCGGGCGAAGGTGTCTGGCATGGTCGCACCAACGCCGCCTACGGGAACATGATCGGGCCTTTCGGCGGCATGACCGCGGCCCAGGCCCTCAACGCGGTGTTGCAGCATCCGAAGCGGCTGGGCGACCCGATCGCATTGACGGTGAACTTCGCAGCTGCGCTGTCCGAAGGGCCTTTCGCGGTGACCGCCAGGCCGGCCCGCACCAACCGCTCCACCCAGCACTGGGTCATCGAAATGCAGCAAGGCGGCGAAGCCGTGCTGACGGCAACTGCCTTCTTCGGTCTGCGTCGCGGCACCTGGAGCGCGGACGAACATTCCATGCCCGAGGTTCCGGCCCCTTCCGCCGTGCCCCAGACACACGGCATGGCCCGGGTGGAATGGGTCAAGCGCTACGAGATGCGTTTCGTCGAAGGCTCGATCCCGACCGAATGGAACGGACAGGATCAAGGCACCAGCCGGACCCGGCTGTGGTTTCGCGACAATCCGGCGC
>JANXVP010000531.1 GCA_025351615.1 Ramlibacter sp.
GACTACGAGGCGCTGCTGCCCTGGTCCATCGGCACCGACGCAACCTGACCTCCGTCGCCACGCGCGACAATCACACCCACCGGGAACCCGCAAGGACGCGGTCAATTGACCGCTTACGAGGGATTTCAGCAGCGGACGCAACTTTTCCCCGACGCTGAGCTGCGGATTGGAGAAGCCGTCCGATTTGTGCCCGTCAATCTCCCGCTGCCGGATGAGCGGAACGGCGGCGGCGAACGCGTCCTCCAGCGAATGCGTTTTGCGCAGCTGTTCGTCGAACACCGCACGGCCGAAGAAGGTCAGCTCGGATTTGCTGCCGCAGCCGTAGGACGTGTGCGTCGCATCGGCGGCCGTCATGACCAGCGTCTCGTCGCTAGCGAGCGGCGCGACCCAGCCGCCCGCGAAACAGGCTGAGATCGCGATCGCGCGATGTCGCACGCCCGCCTTGTCCAGCGCCGCGCGCAATTCGGCCGGACTGACGGTCCCTGCCTCCAGCGGCCAGTGCGAGGACGCGAGCTTGAAGTCGCTCGCGCCATGCGACGTCAGGTAGACCAGCAGCGATGGCGCCCAGGCCGAGGACGAGCGCGCCCTGGCGGGACCGGTCGGCGCCGAACACCCACGCGAGACGCACCGCCACGGCCATCATCCAGGCGGCGGGCAGCAGGTAGACCGTCCACACCGCCAGCGCGCCGAGCGGCGTCGCGGCGAGCCAGGCCTGCAGCAGGCCATCGCGATTGGCAATGACAAGCAGTTCGGACAGAGCGTTGGCCGGGACCGCACCGACGGTCACCAGTGCAAGCCAGGCCGTGAGCCCGAACGGCATCCCAGGGTCCCTTCGCTGCGCGGGCAGCAACACCCAAGCCAGCAGGAGCAGCAGCGCGTCCGACCATTTGGGAGCCAGCCAGCCGCGCAGGTCGAAGTTGGCGGGTCCACGGATCTCGAACCGGCCGAGGGCAACCTGAAGCGCCATCACCAGCAGCAGCAGGACGAACTGCGCTGGCGTCGGCTGCTGCGGCCCAAGCCGCGGCTTCAGGAAAACCGCGGCGCGCAGCCCCTCGCGCAGCCAGCTTCCCAGCGATAAGGTCGGCGTCCCGGCAGTTGCGGACGCCGCTTCGACGAGCGGCTCTCCCGGCGCTGCGGCATCGGTTTGCGCTTGCCGGGAAGGGCCTGATTCCTGCGACTCGGACATCACGCGGATGCTTGCGGCCGGGGGCCGGCGAGTTCGGGCTGCAGCGTCAGCCGCTCGCGGCCGGTGTAGCAAAGGAAGCGCCGGCCGGTGGCGCGCCCGATCGTGCACAGGCCCAGCCGCGTTGCGATCTGCTGCCCCATCTGCGTGATGCCGCTGCGCGAAACCACGACGGCGACGCCCATCTGCGCCGACTTGATCACCATCTCGCTGGTCAGCCGGCCGGTGGTGTAGAACACCAGCCCGGTCCCGTCAGCCGCAAGCGAGGGGGCCCTATTCATCCACATCCAGCCAGCGATGGTGTCGATGGCGTTGTGGCGTCCCACGTCCTCGACGAACAGCAGCATCTCCTCGCCGCGGAACAGCGCACAGCCGTGCACCGAGCCGGCCGACTTGTAGGTGCTTTCCTGGAGCCGGATGGCGTTCACGATGCCATATAGCTGCGCCTGGGTGATGACCGTCGCGGGCAGGCGCAGCGTGTCGATCTCGTCCATCAGCCCGCCGAAGACGCTGCCCTGGCCGCAGCCGGTGGTGACCACCCGGCGCGAGGTCCGCTCCTCGATCCGGTCGATGCCGGCGTGCGTCTTCACGGCGGCGGCGCTGGTCTCCCAGTCGACGGTGACAGACTCCACATCGTCCACCGACCGGACCAGCCGCTGGTTGCGAAGGTAGCCCAGCACCAGCCATTCCGGCCGGGCGCCGAGCGTCATCAGCGTGACCAGCTCGCGCTTGTCGACGTAGACGGTCAGGTCCCGTTCGGCCGGGATCGAAATGCTGTCTTCCTCGCCGCGCTCGTTGAGGACGACGACTTCGCGCGTCAGCGGCGCGCGCGCTTCGGTCAGGCGGGGCAGCGGCATAAGACGACAGCGCCGCGGCGGTCGCGGCTACTTCTTCGCGGGCGCCATCTCCGCCGAGTTTGCGCGCACGCTGGGCGGGCTGACGGCATTGCCGGCGGGCGAATGCGCACCGGAAGTTTCCAGCGGTGTTTCGGAGGGCTTGTTGAACGCGAATGCGCCTGGGTCGGCACATGGCGTCGGGGTCGGTGCACCGGCCGGTGCGGCTGCGGTCCCACCAGCCACCGCGGGCTTGGCCGCCACCACGACGGTGGGCGGCGGGCCGGCAGCAGCGGAAGCCGCAGCCATCGCAGCGGGTGCCGAAGCGGCTGGCGCTGCAGCAGAGGTCGATACGGCCATCGGCTTGGCGTCTTTGGCCGCAGCAGCAGCGCCGGCAGCAGACTTGCGGTAGAACGCGGCCACCCTGTCTTGCACGCGGCATACCTGGAAGGTATCGGCCTTGGCCTGCCATGCGGCTTTGGCCGCGGTCTCGGCCGCCTTGGCCTTGGCGGCGTCATCGAGCACCGGCGGGGGGATCTTGGCCAGGCCAGCGCCGCAGGCGACGGCCAGCATGGCGGCAATGCAAAGGTTCTTCATGCGCGTTGTTCTCCGAGGATGGCGGCGTCGGCGGCAGCTTGCGGAAGGCTGCGCTGCACCGGGACCTTGCCGGCCTTGA
>JANXVP010000250.1 GCA_025351615.1 Ramlibacter sp.
CCCTTCATCGAGACCCAAAAGGAAATCACCAAACAGCCAAAGCTCTACACTTATCCACAGACGCTCGTCCTGCGGACGGCGTCCAGCCCTGGCTCAAATTTGGTTCGGCACGGTGGCTCAGAATTCGGTCGGCGCCAACACGCAGACTCTACATTCAGGGCTGCGCGCGAGCGTGGCTCGTGGACGCGGTCAGGGACTTTAGAGCGGCCACAGCTAAGGGCCAGCTGTGCGAGTGGCGGCCAATGCCCTCGGTTCAGCCGCCCTGGTTCTTCAAAAGCGGCATCTTCAGCCTAAACAAGGTTCCAAGCCTCGACGAGCTTGGGCGCCTAGCGTCCCCTGGCCACCAGCCCGCAGTGGCCAGCTTCTCCTAAACCTGCTCGATTTATCCGCCGCGGTCGGCCTGCCGGCGGCCGGTCGCGGATTCGCCTCCACCTGATGTCCGATTACCGACGACCTCCACACCTGCTTTTCGCGTAGCGCGGCATCTGGGCGGCGGTAAGCGGGCATCGGGTGCCGGGTAGTGCGTTTCCACCTGGCCTAACGCATTCATCGCATGGACGCTCAATGGCCTTCTGGCTCGGCATAGCTATTATTTAACATAATATACATCGTATAAATTTACAGTGATGTCCCTGCGCGCCGGTTCCACGGTACAACCGGTGCAGGCGCGCCATCGGGGCCAGCGTCCATTGATTCGAGACTTATGCCGACGATTCGAAACACCCTTGTCATCCTTGCCGCAGTCACGCTGGGCGCGTGCGCCAGCCAGCCGGAACAACCCGCGCAGCCCGGCGGCCACCTCGTGGTTCGCGATCTTTCGGGAAAGCTCTTGATGCAGTTCGACTATCCAACGGACGATTTATGCGCCCGCACATCGCGCGCGATGCGCGGCACCATCTACAGGGCTGGATGTTCCCAGACCTCTGCGGCTGAATCCCTGCGCGCCCAGACGACCTTGCGGTACGACCCGCCTGGCGTGCTGGTTCAGGGTCATTACCAGGACTTGGCGGAATGCCGGAAACAGACTGGCCAGCTTTCCGCGGGCGTGGAACTGATCCAGGCCTGCAGCGCCAAGTAAGGCGTCACCATTTGCCGCGCGGTTGTACGCTGCGTCGGGCGGCGGCAATCAGTTCCGCCGAGTCGCGGCGATTGGCCTTGTTGGCGAAATCGATCGCCGTCATCCCGAGCTGATTCCTGAGCGCTGCGTCGGCACCCGAATCAAGCAGGAGTTTGACCGAAGCCGGCGAGCCGTAAAGCGCCGCCATCATCAGCGGTGTGGTGCCGTTGGGTGACTCGGCATCGATATAGGCGTGGTTTTCCAGCAGCAGTTCCATGATTTCGACATGGCCACTGGTGGCCGCATAGTGAAGCGGTGCCCAACCCGTCTTGTTGACGTCGGCCCCCCGGGTGATCAGCTTGCGAACCAGGTCGAGATGCCCCCGCAAACTGGCCAGCATCAGCGGACTTTCGCCTTTGGCCGTGCGGGCCTCCACGTTGGTCCCGGGCCATCGGAGCAGGACATCCGCGACCTTGGGCGAAGGCTCCTGCACCGCCAGCAGGAGGCCGTGGACACCTTGCGGATTGAGGGTGTTGGGATCGAAGCCCCGGCTCAGAAGACTCTGGACGGCACCGGCGTTATCCCGCTTGATGGCGGTGAAAAAGTCCTCGTAGGAGCCTGCATGTGCAGATGAAATTCCAAACAAAACAATAAGTTGAAGAAAAAAGTTAATGTATTTTCTCATGTTTGCGCGGCGCTGAAGAGGCGCTCGAAATTGCTGCTTGTCGCGTGGGCGATGGCTTCAATCGGCAAGCCGCGCAGTTCGGCGATCAACTTTGCCACGTACGGCACGTAAGAGGGGTTGTTGGTCTTGCCGCGGTAGGGCACAGGGGCGAGGTAGGGGCTGTCGGTCTCGATCAGCAGGCGGTCCAGCGGCACGAAACTCGCGATATCCCTGAGATCCTGCGCGCTTTTGAAGGTCAGGATGCCCGAGAACGAAATGTAAAAGCCCAGGTCCAGAGCGGCGCGCGCGACCTCGGCCGTCTCGGTGAAGCAGTGAAAGACGCCGCCGGCGGCTGCCGGGGAGCCGTCCTCGCCCTCCTCCTTCAGGATGGCAACGGTATCCTGCGACGCCGCCCGCGTATGAATCACCAGCGGCTTGCGGCACTGCCGCGCCGCGTGGATGTGGGTGCGAAAACGATTGCGCTGCCACTCCATGTCGGCCACGCTGCGGCCGCCCTTTCGCTCTTCCATCTGGTAGTAGTCCAGGCCCGTTTCACCGATCGCAACGACCCGAGGCAGGGCGGCCCGCTCGAGCAGGTCGCCAAGCGCGGGCTCGGTGACGCCCTCGTTGTCCGGATGCACGCCGACCGACGCCCAGAAGTTGTCGTATTGCATCGCCAGCGCATGCACCGACTCGAATTCTTCCAGGGTGGTGCAGATGCATAGCGCCCGATCGACCCCGGCGGCGGCCATGGCTTGACGGATTTGCGGCAGCCGCGCGGCCAGCTCGGGAAAAGTGAGGTGGCAATGGGAGTCGACGAACATGGTTTGGCAATCAAAGTCAGTGGCCGGCACGCGCAGCGCGCGGTCGTCCGCTGCAAGGACGGCAGCGCCTCAGATGGTCTGGGTGGGCCGCTCGGACGCCAGGTGGCCGCCGAGGATTTCTTCGATCTTCAGTTTCAGTAACCGGGACTTCTCGTCCGACGGAAACCGGATGCCCACGCCCTGGGTGCGATTGGCCGCGGCCCGGGCCGGGGTGACCCAGGCCACCTTGCCGGCCACAGGATAGCGCTGCGGGTCGTCGGGCAGCGACAACAGCACGTAAACGTCGTCTCCCAGCTTGTAGTCGCGCGCGGTCGGGATGAAGACGCCGCCGTCGGTGAACAACGGGATGTACGCGGCATACAAGGCCGCTTTCTCCTTGATGGCGAGCTGGATGACGCTGGGACGCGGGGTGGAAGGTGTAATGGTGCTCATGGGCGGGCCCGATGCCCCGAGTTTAGGGCGATGTGGGCCTGGCTTACAAGCGCTTCGAGCATCAGCCCGGCGTTGAAGGGGTGCTCGACCGTCCGGGCTTCGCGGACCAAACCGCGCCACCACTGGCTGAGCGCCCCGGCTGTCACAGGTCCTGGCAGGTCGGCGGCAGCAAAAAAGCGGGGCGACGCCCCAACCTGCACCGAGTACAGGTCGTGGCAAATTTTTTGCAATGCGTCCACCACCTCGGCCGGGGTGAAGCCGCTCACGGCTGAAACGTCACCGCGGGCCACGGCCTTGGGCAGCGAGGACCATGACTTGCCGCTGCGCCCCGCCTGGGCCAGCTGCGCCGCGTCTTCGGGCCGGCCGCCGGCCGCCCTGAGCAGGTCGTCGGCTTCGGTCAAGGCAACGCCGTGGCCTGCCAGCCACTCCAGACTTGGCGCCGATTCCGGCCAGGTCATGCTGTGCGCGATGCAGCGGCTGCGAATTGTCGGCAGCAACTGGTGGACGGCTTCGCTTGCCAGCACGAATCTGACGTCGCCCGGCGGTTCCTCCAGGGTCTTCAGCAGGGCGTTGGCCGTGATGGCGTTCATCCGCTCGGCCGGATAGACCAGCACCGCCTTGCCCCTGCCCCGGCCGCTGGTTCGCTGCGCGAACTCGACCGCGTCGCGCATGGCATCGACCCGGATCTCCTTGCTCGGTTTGCGCTTTTTATCGTCGATCTCGGTCTGGGCCTTCTCCGAAAGTGGCCACCCAAGCCTGAGCATGTCGGTCTCCGGCATCAGCACGCAGACGTCGGCATGCGTGCGGACCTCGATCGCATGGCAGCTGCCGCACTCGCCGCAAGCCCCTGCCGGCATCGGCTGGTCGCACAGCCAGGCGCGCACCAGTTCCAGCGCCAGGCTGTACTGGCCGAGTCCGGATGGACCTTGCAGCAACCAGGCATGGCCGCGCTGGGCCAGCAGCTGCCGGTTCTGGGCGGCGATCCAGGGCGCCACCGTCACAGCCAGCCCTTTTGCCGAACCACCGACAGCACGTCACCCCAGACAGCCTCCCGTGAGCGGTCGGCCGCGATGCGCGCAAACCGCGACGGGTCCGCGTTGGCGCGCTGGTCGTAGCCCGCCGCCACGCTGCGGAAGAAGGCTACAGGCTGGGATTCGAACTTGTCTGGCTTGCGGCTTCCGGCCAGCCGTTGTGCCGCCGTTTCGGGCGCCAATTCGAACAGCAAGGTGAGGTCGGGCTGGCGCAAGGTCCCGTCGGGCAGCGCCTGAACCCAGCGCTCGAGTTGGGACAACACCGCAAGGTCGAAGCCGCGACCGGCGCCCTGGTAGGCGAATGTCGCATCGGTAAAGCGGTCGCACAGGACGACTTGACCGGCAGCCAGCGCCGGCTCGATCACCAGCCGGAGATGGTCGCGTCGCGCTGCGAACATCAGCAGCGCCTCGGACAAGGGGTCCATGGCCTGGTTCAGGGCGAGATCGCGGATGCTCTCCGCCAGCGGCGTTCCGCCCGGCTCTCGCGTGAGGGTCACCGTCCGTCCCTGGTCGCGCAGTGCGTCGGCCAGAGGCTTGATGTGGGTCGACTTGCCGGCCCCGTCGATGCCCTCGAAACTGATGAAGACACCGGGCCTCATTGGCCACGCTGAAATTTGTTCACCGCGCGATTGTGCTCGTCCAGGGTGGCGCTGAAATGGCTGCTGCCATCCCCCCGCGCCACGAAGTACAGGGCACTGGTGTCGGCCGGATGCACCGCTGCCAGCAGCGAGGCCATGCCAGGCATGGAGATCGGCGTGGGCGGCAATCCGGGCCGGGTGTAGGTGTTCCACGGGGTGTCGGTCTGCAGGTCTTTCTTGCGCAGGTTGCCGTCGAAGCCGGCGCCCATTCCGTAGATCACGGTGGGATCGGTTTGCAGCGGCATGCCGACACGCAAGCGGTTGTTGAAGACGGCCGCGACCTGGGCCCGGTCGGCGGCCTTGCCGGTTTCCTTTTCGACGATGCTGGCCAGGACCAATGCCTGGTTCTCCGTCTTGATCACCGCGGCCGGCGAGCGTTGCGCCCAGGCTGCCGCCAGGCGCTTGTCCATGGAGCGCATCGAGCGCTTGAGCACGGCGATGTCGCTGGTTCCCTTGGCGTAGGTGTAGGTATCCGGATAGAACCGGCCTTCGGGATGCAGCCCGGGTTGGCCCATCAGGGCCATGATCGCTTCGTCGGTCAGCCCCCTGGTGTCGGGCTTCATCTGGTCCTCTTTGGCCAGCGCGGCGCGGAACTGGCGGAAGTTCCAGCCCTCCACCAGCGTCACGGCACGCAGCGCTTCCTCGCCCCGCGTCAGCTTGGACAGCAGCCGTTTCGGGGTCAGGCCGGCCTCCATCTCGTAGCTGCCCGCCTTGATCTGCCGGCCCAGCCCGGAGGCGCGGAACCACCAGTAAAGCAGGTCCGGAGACACGTCGACGCCCGCGCTCGCCACGTTCTGCGCCACAGCGCGCGGCAGCGTGCCGGGCTCGATCGAGAGGTCGAGGGAGGGCGCGCGCAGCCGCAATGGCTGGTCGACCCACCAGAATGCCCAGCCGCCAATGCCAATGCCCAGCAGCGCGGCAAGCAGAAATACCCTGACCAGAAACCGTCGCATCCTGCCCTTACATCATGGAATGAGATCGAGCGACGATGATAATTCAGGCATGAGCCAGCTTCTTGACGGCGTGAGCCCCCTGTCCCACCTGGGCGTGATCCGCGTCGACGGTGACGAGGCCGCGCAATTCCTGCAAGGACAGTTGACGCAGGATTTCATGCTGCTGGGCCCTGACCAGGCGCGGCTCGCGGCATTTTGTTCGGCCAAGGGCCGGATGCAGGCGAGCTTTGTCGGCTTCCAGCGTACGCCGGCCGAAATCCTGCTGGTGTGCAGCCGCGACATTCTCGCGCCGACACTCAAGCGGCTGTCGATGTTCGTGTTGCGCGCCAAGGTCCGCCTGAGCGATGCCTCGGCCGACTTTGCCCTGTTCGGCCTTGGCGGGGACGCCGTCTCCGCCCTGCTGCCAGCGTCCGGTGACCCCTGGAGCAAGGCCGACATCGGACCGGCGCAGGTGGTGCGCCTGTATCCCGCTGACGGTCAGTCCCGTGCGTTATGGCTGGCGCCTGTCGGCCAGCCTGCTCCGGCAGGCGCCGCGTTACCGGCTGGACTTTGGCTGTGGAGCGAGGTGCGAAGCGGGGTCGCGACTGTCACCGCGCCGATCGTGGAGGCGTTTGTGCCGCAGATGCTCAATTACGAGTCGGTCGGCGGCGTGAATTTCAAGAAAGGCTGTTACCCCGGGCAGGAGGTTGTCGCTCGCAGCCAGTTCCGGGGCACGCTCAAGCGGCGCGCATTCATCGCGCATTCAGTTCGGGAGCTGGCTGCCGGACAGGAAGTCTTCCATGCGTCAGATGCCCAACAGCCCTGTGGCACAGTGGCTCAGGCTGCGCGCGCGCCCGGCGGCGGATGGGATGCCATCGTCTCCATGCAGGTTTCGGCCGGCGACGGCGGTCGCCTGGCAACTGAACCAACCACCGGGGCCGAGCTGAGCTTGCTGCCCCTGCCCTATTTGCTGATGACGGACATCTGAGTCGTGGCCGGCGCGCTGCCGGCCAGGCCAAGCTGGCCCCAGTACTCCGGCGGAATCTGCGCCTGCAGACCCTGCCGGACTTCGGGGGCAGTGAGTTCCAGCGCCTGCCTGAACGATTGCAGTGCCTGTTCCGGCAGATGCTGTCCCATCGCTTCCATGTTGCCGAGCTGGAGATATCCCAGCGCGCGAGAGTCGGGCCAGCCCGCGATCCGCAGTTCCATCGCCTTGCGGGCCAGGGCAAAGTCCGCACTGCGCCAGGCCAAGGTGAACGTGGCATTCAAAAGGTCGTAGTCGGCGGTGTTGGTCTGGATCGCGACGCGCGCCAGCGCCAGCGCCTCGGCCTCCCGCCCGGTCCGGCTGAGCAGGATCACTTCAAGCGAGCGCACAGCCGGAGCGCCGGGCTGGATCTTTTTGGCACGTTCCAGGTATTCCAGCGCCTTGCCCGGATTGCCCATGGACGCATAGCCCCTCGCGATGTTGCTCATGATGACCACGATGTACGGCCTGGACGACAGCACGGATTCCCAGATCCAGGTGGCATTGCGCCAATCTCCCCATCGCGCCAGCTCATCGGCCACCATCGGCGTGATCTTGCGGTAGTGCCGGTTGATGCCGATGCCTTCCCGGATGAGGCCCAGCAACTCCGCCTTGCGTCGGTCCCATCGTGGGTTCCGGGGATCGCCCGAAGCTGAAATGGAGAGCGCCAGCTTGGTGGCACGGACGATTTTCTGTTCGCTTCGCGCCGCCTGCTGCGTGATGTAAGCGGCCAGTGCGAGCGCGACCAGGCTCGCGAGCACTCCCGCCTGCGAGAACACGGGTCTCCAGCGCACCCCTGATGCGGCAAAGGGACCCCGGTATCCGATCCGGTCGTCCGAAGCAGCCAGGGCCGACAGACATATCGCGAAGAGCGCGCCGGTGGCGGCCATGCGCCAGGGAAACCCCACATTGCTGACGATCAACAGGGCCAGCAGGCTGCACAGCAAAAGCGCCCGAAAAGGCGCTTCGGCCTGGCCTTCCGGCGTCTTGTCCCGGACGGTCCGCCACGCGGCGGCGACCAGCCCGGCGCCTAGCAGCAGCAGAAACAGCCAGCCCACCAGGCCGTCCTCTGCAACCAGTTGCAGGAATTCGTTGTGCACGTAATAGTCGGTTTCGAGCTGGGAGCCGACATCCTGGTACAGGGGAATGTCGTTCTCCCAGGCGCCGGCGCCGACGCCGCTGAGTGGTCGCGCCTTGATCATCCGGACGGTCGCCCGCCACATGACCATTCGCACGCCCAGCGACGGGTCACCCAGGGAGATCGAACCGGTTCGACTCAAGCCGCGTTCCAGCGCGTTGGTGCCGCGCAGCTCCTCCTGGATCTTGGGGTTGCCGGTGGGGATCAGACCCAGCCCGACCACCGTGACAAGCAACAATCCGATCGCGATGGCCCGGCGTGAGCTGTCCCATCGGCTGAAGGCAAACTGCTGGCGGTAGCGCCAACCGATGACGGGGAGCACGACCAGCAACTGCAGCCACATCGCGGCGAGGGCGCTGCGGGTGCCGGTCATGAGGATGGAGACGATGACAAATCCCGTCGTCACGGACAGGGCGGCGATCCAGCCGCGACTCCTGGCGCGCGCCAGCAGCACAGCGCCGAACGGCAAGGTACAGACCACGAACTCGGCAAAGAAATTCCGGTTGACGAAGGTCGACGCGGGGTTCGGTCCCTGGGGGAAAAAATGGAAATCGGTCCAGAACTGCAGCACCGCCCACAGCGACGCGATCACCGCGCCGCCGTGAATGGCGCCGGCGAGCATCGGCAGCCGCTCGCGGGACAGCGTGTTGAGCCCGAGCCACAAGAGCAGGCTGAAGATGAACCAGCGGATCGTCTCGACCCCCGCCAGGTATGAATGCGACCAGCCCATGCTGCCCAGCGCATAGGCCATCAGCAGCAGCGGCAGCCACATGACCGCGTGCCAGCGCAGGGGCTCGCTGCGACCGCGCTGATCCCAGAACCACAATAGCCCGGCACCGAGCGCCCCGAAGGTCACCACAATCGATTTGAGGGTGTCCTGCAGCATTTCCTCGTTCGGCACGCCGAGTGCGGGCGCGAGAAAGACCGCGAGTGCGAGCAGGACTGCGGTCCGGTCGCCGCGACCTCTTTGCGCGGCGGGCACAGCGCTGCGCGGGATGCCAGGCGTTGCTCGCTGGCTGCTGCTGGACGGGGGTTGGCGGTCGGGAGTGCGTTTTTTCTTGGCCATGGGATCGGTTCGGACGACCGGGCATTGTCGCCGCCCCGCGCGCGCGCAGTCAGGCGAGCGTTGCCGTCATTTCGATGTGCGCGATGCCGGCTTCGTCGAAAGGCTCGCCACGCGGCCGGTAGCCATGCGCCGCATAAAAACGTTCGGCGCTGCGCTGGGCATGCAGCACAACTTCGTGATCACCGCGCTCGCGGGCTGCCGCCATCAATGCCAGCAGGACCTGCGCGCCGAGTCCGCAGCCACGCAGCACCCGGTGCACGGCCATGCGCCCGATCTTCGCGACGCCGCCCGTGGCCGGCAACAGGCGTCCGGTGGCGACCGCCTGACCGAGCCGGTTGCAGGACACCGCATGCAATGCCGTTGCGTCGGCCTCGTCCCATTCCAGTTCCCGGGGGATGCGCTGCTCGTTCACGAACACCTCGGAGCGGATCGCTGTCGCATCCGTCCCCAGTTGCGTCCAGCTGCCGGTTCGGACCTGCGCCATGGCTGCACCGGCTTCGAAGGCGTTCAGCGTCTCGCGCAGGGCCGGCGGCACCGGCCGGGAGGTCTGGGTCGCAGGATCCGCAAAGACGTAAATCAGCTCGCAGCTGACAAGCAGATCGTCGCCCCGAAAAATGGCGCCGACGAATGTCATGGAGGATGTGCCAATCCGTGCGCACTTCAGGCCGATGTCCAGGCGATCGTCCATTCGGGCGGAAGCCGTGAACTCGATTGTCGCCTTCTTGACATAGAGGTCGCCATCGAGGAGCTCCATCGCTTCCTCGTAGGGAAGCGCCAGCGCCCGCCAGTAATCCGCGACCGCCGTGTCGAAGTACATCAGGTAGTGGGCGTTGAAAACGATCTTCTGCATGTCGATCTCGGCCCAGCGCACGCGCAATCGGTGGAAAAACCGGAAGTCCTGTTTCTTCATGGTGCTTTAAAGTGGTGTTTTTCCATCGTACCCGGACCCGCCATGGCCTTCATCTACTACGTGACGCAGATTCAGTTCGACTACGGCGCCGTTCAGCTCCTGCGGCAGGAGTGCGACCGGGTCGGCATTACCCGGCCGCTGATCGTGACCGACCCGGGCGTGAAGGCCGCGGGGGTGCTGCAAAAGGCGCTCGATGCGCTGCCCGCAATGACTGTGGCGGTGTTCGACCAGACGCCGTCCAATCCTACCGAGGCGGCGGTGCGCGCGGCCGTCGCGGCCTACAAAGCCAACGGCTGTGACGGCCTGATTGCCGTCGGCGGGGGCTCCGCGATCGACTGCGCCAAGGGCGTGGCGATCGCAGCGACGCACGAAGGCCCGCTGACGCACTACGCCACGATCGAAGGCGGCTCCGCCCGCATCACCGACAAGGCGGTCCCACTGATCGCCGTTCCGACCACCAGCGGCACCGGCAGCGAAGTGGCGCGCGGGGCCATCATCATCGTCGACGACCACCGCAAGCTGGGCTTCCATTCCTGGCACCTGGTGCCGAAGACCGCGATCTGCGATCCGGAATTGACGCTCGGCCTGCCGCCCAGGCTGACTGCAGCGACCGGCATGGATGCCATCGCGCATTGCATGGAAACCTTCATGTCCAGCGCGTTCAACCCACCCGCAGACGGGATCGCGCTGGACGGACTGCAGCGCGGCTGGACCCACATCGAGCGGGCCACCCGCGACGGCAGCGACCGCGAGGCGCGCCTGAACCTGATGAGCGCGTCGATGCAGGGCGCGATGGCGTTCCAGAAGGGCCTGGGCTGCGTGCATTCGCTCAGCCACAGCCTGGGCGGCGTGGATCCGCGGCTGCACCACGGAACGCTCAATGCGATGTTCCTGCCGGCGGTGGTGACTTTCAATGCGCAGGCCGAGGCGGTGCGAAAGGAGAACCGCCTGCAGCGGATGGCGCAGGCCATGGGGCTCCAGTCCGGTGGCGACATTCCCCAGGCCATCCAGGACATGAATGCCCGCCTCGGACTGCCTGCCGGCCTGGCGGAAATGGGCGTCCGGCGCGACTGGTTCGACCGGATCATCGAGGGCGCTCTGGCCGACCACTGCCACAAGACCAATCCAAGAATCGCCAGCCGCGAGGAGTACCAGGAGATGCTCGCGAGTGCGATGTAGCCCGCGTTGCGGCGACAGCTATTTGCCGGAACGCTGCAACTTTGCGAAAGCCCCGGCCATCGCGGTGTTCGCCGGCGTTACGTCCGGCCGCCGGGGCGGGGCGGAACGCTGGCCAGGTGCGGCACTTTCGTAGCGGTTCTCCCGCGGAGCGTCGCGCCGGGCCGGCGCATCACCAAGCTTCATCGACAGCGCGATCCGTTTGCGCGGCAAATCGACCTCTATCACCTTGACCGTCACGATGTCGCCGGTCTTCACCACCTCGCGCGCGTCGGTGACGAATTTGTGTGAGAGCTGGCTCACATGCACCAGGCCGTCCTGGTGGACGCCGAGATCGACGAACGCGCCGAACGCGGTGACGTTGCTGACCGTCCCTTCGAGCACCATTCCCCGGCTCAGGTGGGCGATGTCGTCCACGCCGTCGTTGAAGCGGGCGACTTTGAAGTCCGGGCGCGGATCCCGCCCTGGCTTCGCCAGTTCCCCCAGGATGTCCTTGACCGTGATGACGCCGAATTTCGCATCGGCGAACAGCTCGGGCTTGAGGGTCCCGAGCATCTCCGCGCGACCCATCAATTCCGTCACCGGCTTGCCGGTGTGAGACAGCATCTGCTCGACCACCGGGTAGGTTTCCGGATGGACGCCCGTCATGTCCAGCGGGTTGTCGCCGCCGCGGATGCGCAGGAAGCCGGCACTCAGCTCGAAGGTCCTGGCGCCGAGCCCCGGGACCTCGAGCAACTGTCTGCGGCTCCTGAACGCGCCATGGCTTTCGCGCCAGTGCACCAGGGAGCCGGCCACGGTCCCGGAGAGGCCGGACACGCGCGCCAGCAGCGGCACGCTGGCCGTGTTGAGGTCGACACCGACCGAGTTCACGCAATCTTCCACCACCGCTTCCAGCGTCCGGGCCAGTTCGCCCTGGTTGACGTCGTGCTGGTACTGGCCGACGCCGATCGACTTGGGATCGATCTTGACCAGCTCGGCCAGCGGGTCCTGCAGCCGCCGCGCAATGCTCGCGGCGCCGCGCAGGCTCACGTCGACGTCCGGCATTTCCTGTGAAGCGAACGCGCTTGCCGAATAGACCGATGCGCCCGCTTCGCTCACCACGACCCGCTGCATCCCGTCGATGCGCTTCATCAGGTCTGCTGCCAGCTTGTCGGTCTCGCGGCTGGCCGTGCCGTTGCCGATCGCGATCAGCTTCACGCCGTGCCTGTCGCAAAGTCCGGCCAGCGTATGCACCGAACCTTCCCAGTCACGGCGAGGTTCGTGCGGAAACACGGTCGCCGTGTCGACCAGTTTGCCGGTCGCGTCGACGACCGCGACCTTGACGCCGGTGCGGATGCCGGGGTCCAGGCCCATCACCACGCGAGGGCCTGCCGGAGCGGCCAGCAACAAGTCACGCAGGTTGTCGGCGAAGACCTCGATCGCGACCCGTTCGGCGCCTTCACGCAAGCGGGTGAACAGGTCACGTTCCGTGGACAGGGACAGCTTGACCCGCCAGGTCCAGGCCACGCATTTGCGGATCAGGTCGTCCGCCGGCCGGCCAGCGTGGCTCCACCCCAGGTGCAGCGCGATCCTGCCTTTAGCCAGGGACGGGGCCGGGGTCGCCTTCGGCTGCGCCGGCTGGCCCGGCTCCGATTCAGCGGGGAGCACCAGTTTCACGTCGAGCAGGTCGAGCTGGCGCCCGCGGAACACTGCGAGGGCGCGGTGCGAAGGAACGCGACCGATCGGCTCGGCGTAATCGAAGTAATCGCGGAACCTGGCGACATCGGGATGCTGGTCGTCCTTGCCTGCGGCCAGTCTGCTCTGGAACAAGCCCTCTTGCCAGAGCCATTCGCGCAAGCTCTGGACCAGGACCGGCAACTCCGCCCAGCGTTCCGCGAGGATGTCCCGGACACCGTCGAGCACGGCCGGCACCGTGGTGAAATCTTCGCCGCCCTCGCCTTTTTCGCTCTTCACGAACGACAGGGCCGCATCGGCAGGCACCAGCGCAGGGTTTGCATAAAGCCGGTCCGCCAGCGGCTCGATGCCGGCCTCGCGGGCGATCTGGCCTTTGGTCCGCCGGCGCGGCTTGTAAGGCAGGTACAGGTCCTCGAGCTCCTGTTTGGTCGGCGCGGCATCGATCGCGCGATGCAGTTGCGGCGTCAATTTGCCTTGCTCGTCGATGCTCTTGCGCACGGCGTCGCGCCTTTCCTCGAGCTCGCGCAAGTAGCCCAGGCGCTGTTCCAGCTCGCGCAGCTGGATGTCGTCTAGGCCGCCGGTGGCTTCCTTGCGGTAACGGGCGACGAAGGGGACGGTGGCGCCGCCATCGAGCAAGTCGACGGCGCACTGGACCTGGCCGGGCTGGACCCGCAACTCGTCTGAAATCTGGCGGATGATTTTGTGCATTCTGGATGGCGTGGCCGCAAGGGGCGCGAGTTTGCCACAGCGCGCGGACAGAACTTCGGCGTGTCGGCTGACAGCCAAGCTCGGCTATGAGTTTCCACAATGGCGATCTCATCCAAAGGAGCCACCATGCGCGCGCGCCTCATTGTTCTTCTTGCGGCCATCCTGCTGGTTGCCGGTTTCGCTGCCCTGAACTGGTCGGAATTTCTCCGGTCCACCCCCCTTAGTTTCGGCATTTTTGTCATGAGCGCTCCGCTGGGGCTGATCCTGCTGGGCATCCTGACGCTGGCGCTGGTGGCTTTCCTGGTAACCAGCGCCCACATGCAGACGGTCAACCTGCTCGACAGCCGCCAGCAGGCGAAGTCGCTGCAGGCCCAGCGCGATCTCGCGGACAAGGCCGAGGCTTCGCGCTTCACCGACCTGCGCCAGCACTTCGATGCCCAGATGCGTGAAATCCACCAGCGCGACGGGATGGCCGGCGCCGAGCTGGAGAAAGCAGTCGCGCAGGGGCAGCGCGAACTTCGTACACAGCTCGAGTTGATGAACAAAGCACTCGCCACCCGGTTGGCCGACATCGAAGGCAGGCTGGAAGGGCGGGCTGAACAGCGTGCCCGTGCGACCGGCGCCGGCACCATCCTGAGCTGAGGATCCACCTTCCCGCCAAGGGCGACGGGGATGAATCAGGGCACAGTCCGCGCCCTGTAGCATCCCCAGATCCGCAGGCTTGGGCGGCTAATCGAACAAGCCCGGACCATCACCGAGTTCGGCCTTCTCGATCTGCAACATCCTGAGTTTGGTGGCAACACCGCCGCCTGCCGAAAAGCCACCGGAGCGCTTGCCCGCCGCGAGGATCCGGTGGCAGGGAACGACGGGCGCAAACGGGTTGCTCCCCAACGCCTGGCCGACCGCGCGCGCGGCCCCCGGCTCGCCCAGCCTGGCTGCGACTTCGCCATAACTGAGGGTCTGGCCAGGGGGGATGGCACGGGCCACGGCATAGACGCGCTGGTCGAATTGCGGCACACCGCGCATGTCCAGGGGGACATCGGACAGGGTGTCGCGATGTCCTTCCAGCAGTTGCCGAATGCGCGAGATCACCGTGTGAATCCAGGCCGGCGGCGCCGTCTCGCGTACAGCGGCGAACTGGCGTTGCATGCGAGTCCTGGTTCGGGATTCACCTGCGTCTTCCGGCAACAGCACGCCGGCGATCGCATCGGCGGTCCACGCGATGGCGCACGCGCCGATGGGCGTGTCGAAGAGGCAGAAGCCATGGACCGGCATGGGAAGGAACGCTGTCCCAGGCCCGGGCGCTTTAGGCGCGCCGGCGTCCTAGTTCGCCGCGCGCAGTGCTGCCTTCAGCTCGGTGCCGATGTCCGGCCGGGCGATAAACGGATCGGGCGGATTTTGTGCCTGCACGATGGCTTCCATCCGGCTCTGCACGTTGCCCAGCGCCTTCGGATGGCTGAAGATGTAGAACTGGTCCGCTGCGATGGCATCGAACACTTTCTGCGCCACCTCGGCGGCCGTCACCTTGCCGGAGCCAACGGCTTTGTCGCTCATCGCCTGGCCGATCATCTGGCTTTTCGTCGGCTTCTCGTCGGCCATCTCGCCGGGCCGGTTGCGG
>JANXVP010000577.1 GCA_025351615.1 Ramlibacter sp.
CTGCCCTCGATCAACGACGGCAGCATCGGTCGCTTCGCGCTGTTTGCCCTCAGCGACAAGGCGGAGCAGGACGACAACTGCGCCCGCATCTACAACAAGAGCCTGCTGTACCTGGTGTCTCGCGCATTCGAGAACAGCGCGGTTGGCGAGGGCACGCCGCTGCTAGGCATGGAAAAATGGCTGGCCAGGGACCCTGAGCTGGCGCAGCTATTCACCAGCGGCAAAGCCGATCTGGTGTTCTCGCCGAATAGCAACCCGGAAGGCTCGGTGACTGCGTCACGCTCGGCCCACCACAACGATTTCGACGACGACGCCGCCACGCTGAAGGCCACGCTGGCCCGCGCGCTTGCGAGCAGCGGTGCGCTGCCGGACGCTGGCGTCGGCGCCGCCGAGCCGCAGTTCGATTTTCACCATTCGAGTTCGTCGCTGCGAAGCAAGCGCGCCCTGATCGACCGCAACTCCCGCCAGGTGGTGGACTGATCGGGTCGCCGTCGGAGCAGCCACTGGACGACGGCCGCGTAAACCAGGCGTAAAAGCTTGTGCGTCGCCTCCGACCGCGGCCGGGCCAGATAAAATCGTCCCATGAAAGCTGTCCACCCTTCCCTGCTCATCCTGACGCTTGCCCTGGCTGCCAGCAGTGCATTGGCACAATCCAAACCCGCGCCCCGGGGTCAGTCGGCGCCGGGACCGGCGAAAGCCGCTGCGCCGGCCGCTGCGGCGTCGGCCGCCCGCGAGCCGAGCGCCGAAGAAAAGGAGAAAGCAGCAGCCGCAACCCTCGCGGCCTCGGGCTGGCTGCTGCTGCTGGACAGGCGCGACTGGGGCCGCGCCTGGGAAACCTCGGCCGCGATGTTCCGCGGTTCGGTACCGCTGGCGTCCTGGATGGACGGAATTCCGAAAGCGCGCGACGTCGGTGACTTCGTCGAGCGTGAGCCCGATGAAGCCGTCTACAAGACGACAATGGAAGGCCGCCCGAACGGCGATTACGTCACGGTGTTCTACAGCAGCAGGTTCAGCAAGAAGGACGAGCTGGTCGAGATCGTCACCACGGTGCGCGAAGCCGACGGCAAGTGGCGCGTCACGGGGTACCAAACGCGTTGAGGCGGCTGGTCGTCGTCGCAGCCACCGGCTGCACACCCCCGGTGCGATTCGCCATCGGAGCCAGCGCCCTGGCGACGGCGGGCCGGACCATTTGTCGATTCGCCTTGAGGCTGCGCGGATCGACTGCGCGCTCCGCCAGCATCAGGTGGTAGCGCGCGGTCGGCAAGGTCTTCAGGATCCACGCATTGATCTGTGGATCGCGGATCGCGACGCTCGCCTTTTCATAATCGCGCGCCACCGCCGCCTGTGCCAGTCCCACCTGCTGCATGTACACGGAATCGAACCGGCTTCCGCTCGATTTGGCCAGCTGGTTCAGGGCCTTGCGCTGTTCGTTGCTGATCATCGGCAGCGCCATGCCACGCGCGTTCAGCAGGTGGGTCAGTTCGAGGCTCACAGTGTTGTGGTGGTTGATCAGCGAAGCGGCCAGCGACCGCACGGCGCTGTTGCTCGACTTGCTGAACGCCAGCTTGGACGCATCGAGCTCGAAGCGGCTTTGGGCAGCGGCCTCGCGCAGGAAGCGCCACTCTTCCCGACCATCGGCCGACATCGGAGTTGCCGCGGGCACGGAGGCAGCGGCGAAGGTCCCTTGCCGCGGCGCGACGCGCGGCGGCGCGGATGACATCGGGCGCACCGCTGCCGAGGGCGGGGAAGACGAGTAAATGGTGGGGGGCGCTGTCAGCGGGGGAACTGGTCCGTCCCCAACCTGGGCCCAGACGGTCAGGCCCAGACCCGCCAGCACGGCGGCCAGAGCGCATCGACTGCTTTTCATCCCGACTTCCCCTTGGTCGCCCGCAGATCGCTGCAAGCCAGCATCGACTGTAGGGCTGCGCCACCGGTCGCGCTGTCGGTGGCCGCCGACACGCTTGTAGGACACAGCTTTCAGGCTGGACTTCTGCCCCAAAAAAAAGGCTTTCAGTGAGCGAAACTGCTGACCACTGTGACCAGGGCGATTCCTGCCAGCAGCCAGGAGATCTGCGCCAGCGTCTCGCGCGCTGACAGGCGCTTTTGCAGCTGCGGAATCAGGTCAGCCAGCGCGACATAGATAAAACTGCTGCTGGCCACGACCAGGAAGTACGGCAGGTCATCGCGCAAGCGGTCCACCAGCCACCACCCGGTCAACCCGCCGATCGCGGTCGCGGCACCGGCGAGCGAAACCTTCATCAGCGCCGCTTGCCGGTTGCCGCTGGTCTGGCGCAGCACCACCAGGTCGCCGATGTGGTGCGGAACCTCGTGCGCGAGCACAGCCAACGACGCCACGAGCCCCAGGCGCATGTCGGCGATGAAAGCCGACGCGATGAGAATGCCGTCGCCGAAGCAATGCACGCTGTCGCCGGCCAGCACCGCCCAGCCGCCGGCACGCGGCTCGCGATGGTGCTGGGCGTGGTCATCGCCATGCGCGTGGCCGTGCCCAGGCGGCGATTCATGGTGGTGCTCGTGGCCGTGGTGCCAGAGTTCGGCCTTGTCGAGCAGGAAGAAGAACACCAGCCCCACCAGCAAAGTCGCGAACAGTGCCTTGGCGCCGGCCTGGCTTTCGAACGCCTCGGGCAGCAGGTGCATGAACGACGTCGCCATCAGGGCGCCGGCGGCCAGGCTCAGGAGGTGCTGGGCATCGACCCGGCTGCGGCCGCCAGCCGCTTGCGCCGTCAGGCCGACGCTCATGAGACCGGCGGCGAGCCAGACGCTGCCGATGCCGGCGGCCAGGGTCGCGATCAGGATTGCGATCAGTGTCATCTGGATCAATCTTAGCAACCGTGTCGACGGGGCTGGCAGAATCGGCCGCTCCCATCCAAAGGAACAACCATGCCCACGATCCGCGTCGAACTCATGGAAGGGCGCACGCCCGAACAGAAGAAGAACCTGGTCAGGGCCCTGACCCAGGCCGTGGTCGAAACCCTTGGCAGCAAGCCCGAGTCGGTCGACGTGCTGCTCTACGACATTCAGCGCAGCGACTGGGCTACCGGCGGCGAACTGTGGTCCGAAAAGAAATGACGACTCAGGCCAGTCCCGCGAGCAGCTTGTCAAGCGTGAGCGGATAGTCGCGGATCCGCACACCGGTGGCATTGAACACCGCATTCGCCACCGCAGCGCCGGCGCCGCTGATGCCGAGCTCGCCCACGCCCTTGATCTTCAGCGGGTTCGCCTTGTCGTCGACCTCAGGCAAAAAGTAAGCCTCGATCGCGGGGATGTCGGCATGAACCGGCACGTGGTACTCGGCCAGGTCGTGGTTGACAAAGTGGCCGTGGCGCGGGTCAATCACCGCATCCTCGTGCAACGCTGAGCCTACGCCCCAGATCATTCCGCCCAGGGCCTGCGATCGCGCGGTCTTGGCATTGAGAATGCGCCCCGCGGCGAACACGCCCAGCATGCGGCGCACCCGGATCTCACCCGATTCGGTGTCCACCGCCACCTCGGCGAAAAAGGCGCCGTAGGCGTGCTGCGAATATTTCTTACCCATCTCGCCCGGCTTGATCTCGCCCTCGGCCTCGACGCCCTGCTCGCCGGCCAGCCTGGCCAGGGAAGCGCTCTTGCCGCCCCCCGAGACATTGCCGTCACGGAACTCGGCTTGTGCCGGATCGATGCCCAGCGACTGCGCCAGCTTGGTCCGCAGCTTTTCGCAGGCGTCGTACAGCGCCGACCCGGCACTGGCCGCGCCGAACGAGCCGCCTGATCCGGCGGTCTCGGGAAAGTCGCTGTCGCCCAGCAGCATGCTGACCTTGTCGATCGGCAGGCCCAACATCTCGGCCGCGATCTGCGTGAAGACGGTGTAGCTGCCGGTGCCGAT
>JANXVP010000021.1 GCA_025351615.1 Ramlibacter sp.
CTGTCGGTGCAAAACATGGGGGCCGCCATGGAGGCGTCGCGCCTGCGGACGATGTTTGATCCAACTAAACACTTTGCTGTTCGCTCTGCCAGCGAGCGCAGGATCAGCGAAGCCGACAATCTTGGCCTCGGTCTGTATATCACCCGCGAAATCGTCGACGCACACGGCGGCAGTATCAGCGTCACCTCGACGGAATCCGCGGGAACTTCGTTCATCGTCAGGCTGCCTCGCGAAGCGTAATTCCTGACCCCGTCCTTTTATCCGAGCGCCGCGGCAGTCGCGACGCCGACGTCGGTGGTGTTAGCGCTGCCGCCGAGGTCGGGCGTTTTCGGCCCTGCCACCAGCACCGTTTCAATCGCCTTGACAATCGCGTCGTGCGCGGCCGTGTAGTTCGCGTCGCCGTTGCCGAGGAAGTCGAGCATCATCGCGCCAGCCCAGATCATGCCAACCGGGTTGGCGATGTTCTTGCCGAAGATGTCGGGCGCCGAACCGTGCACCGGTTCGAATAGCGAGGGAAACCTGCGGTCGGGATTGAGGTTGGCGCTCGGTGCGATGCCGATCGTTCCGGTACAGGCGGGCCCGAGGTCGCTGAGGATGTCGCCGAACAGGTTGCTCGCCACCACCACGTCGAAGAAGTCGGGCCGCTGAACGAAGTGCGCGGTGAGGATGTCGATATGGAACTTGTCCTGCTTTACCTGCGGATACTGCTTGGCCATCTCGGCGACGCGTTCGTCCCAGTAGGGCATGGTGATCGCAATGCCGTTCGACTTGGTGGCGCTTGTCAGGTGCTTCTTCGGCCGCGACTGCGCCAGTTCGAAAGCGAACTTCAGCACCCGGTCGACACCGAAACGGGAAAAGATGCTCTCCTGCATCACGAGTTCGCGCTCGGTGCCGGCGAACATGCGCCCGCCGATGCTGGAGTACTCGCCTTCGGTGTTCTCGCGCACGATGTACATGTCGATCTCGCCGGGCTGGCGCGCCGTGCCGTCACGGCGTACCACAGGGGCGATGATGCCGGGCATCAGGCGCGCCGGCCGCAGGTTGACGTACTGGTCGAACTCACGGCGGAACAGCAGCAGCGAACCCCAGAGCGACACGTGGTCGGGAATCTTCTCGGGCCAGCCCACCGCACCGTAGTAGATCGCGTCGTGGCCACCGACCTTGTCTTTCCAGTCGTCGGGCATCATCTGGCCGTGTTTTTCGTAGTAGTCCCAACTCGAGAAGTCGAAATGGTCGAACGCCAGGTCAATCCCGAACCTGCTCGCCGCCGCCTCCATCACGCGCACGCCTTCGGGCATCACCTCCTTGCCAATGCCGTCCCCGGCGATGACTGCGATCCGTTTCCTGCTCATGGTGCCTCCTGGTGAATGTGGGGATTCATTTAACGCTCCTGAAAAAATCGCATGGTCTCGTCGAGCAGGAGGGACGAGGCCTCTTCCGCAATGTAATGGCCGCAGGCCAGGCTGCGGCCGCTGACCTGGTCGGCGCACTCGCGCCAGAGCAGCAAGACGTCGAAGCACTGGCCCACCGCCCCGTGCTGGCCCCACAAAACACGCAAGGGCTGCTCCAGCTTTCTCCCCTGCGCGCGGTCCGCGCGGTCATGATCCAGATCGATCGTCGCGCTGGCGCGGTAATCGGCGCAGATGGCATGCGCCGTCCCCTGGATGGCGGCGCAGCGTTCGTACTCTTCAAGCGCTGCCGGGGCGAATGCCTGCAGGCCCGCGTGGCGTTTGCCCATCACGCTTCGCACATAGCGGACCGGATCGGATTCGATCAGGGCCTCTGGCAGCGGCGGCGGCTGGATCAGGAAAAACCAGTGCCAGTACGCCGTGGCGAAAGCGCGCGAGGTGTTTTCATACATCGCCAGCGTCGGCGCGATGTCCAGCAGCAGGAGTCGCTCGACCGCAGCAGGATGATCCGCGGCCAGCCGGTGCGCGACGCGCGCGCCGCGATCGTGTGCCAGCACCTTGAAGTTCGCCAAGCCGAGATGCTTCATGACGGCCAGTGCGTCGAGCGCCATCTCGCGCTTGGAATACGTCCGATGTTCCTCGTCATCGGCCGGGCGGCCGGAATCGCCGTAGCCGCGCAGGTCCATCCACACGACGGTGAAATGGCGGGCCAGTTGCGGCGCGACTCGGTGCCACATCGCATGGGTCTGCGGATGGCCGTGCAGGAGCAGCAGGGGCGGACCCTGCCCGGCCCGGCCGGCAGCCAGGCGGACACCGTTGCGGTTGACTTCGAAGCGTTCGCCTGCCTGCATCCGGGGATTCTGGCACTGCGCCGCGACCGCGTCAGGCCCGGCAAGAGGAACGCGGAGCCCGGACCACGAGACTCACGCCGAACGCGGTGAGCGCCATGCCGGCCAGCGTCAGCGCCGTCAGGGGTTCCGCGAACAGTAACCAGGCCAGCACAGCCGTGCAGGGGGGCACCAGATACAGCAGGCCGGTCACGGCAGTGGCGGCGCCGCGCTGGATCAGCAGGTACAGCAGCGAGCTGCCGCCCAGCGTCAGGGCCAGCACCGACCAGGCCATGGAGCCGGCGAGCTGTCCGTTCCACTGGATGGCTTCGCCCTCCAGCAGGGCCAGCGGCAAGGTCACGACAAAGGCCGCAGCAAGTTGCACCAGGCTGGCGGTGCGCACGTCGCAGGGCGTGACGAAGCGCTTTTGGTACAGCGTTCCAACGGTGATGCTGCCCAGCGCGATCAGGGTAAACAGAAGGTTGTCCGCGTGCACCTCGCCGGCGCCCAGCTTGTGCCAGACGACCAGCGCGAGGCCACCGAAGCCCAGCGCCAGGCCCGCCCATTGCCTGGCGCTGACCCGGCCGCCCTGGGAGGAGACCCAGACCGCGGTCAACACCGGCTGCAGGCTGACCAGCAATGCCACCAGTCCCGCGCCCATGCCGAGCTTGACCGCAGTCCAGACACCGCCAAGGTAACCTGCCTGAATCAGCACGCCGACCACGGCAAGATGGGCAACCTGGCGCCAGTTGGCCGGCAGCGCCACCCGGGCCAGCACCGCCCAGACCGCGAAGCAGAGCACAGAGAAGACGTAACGCAGCGCCAGGAATTTCATCGGCGGCGCAAAGGGCATGCCGAAACGCGCCACGATGAAGCCGGTGCTCCAGATCAGAACGAACACGGCGGGCATCGCCCGGACCAGGGCGTCCTGGCGAGAACCTGGTGTCATGCCGCTACTTCACCCGTTTGCGAATTTCCGGCAGCGCCTTCTGCAGGTAATACACCATAGACCCGACAGTGAGGACGGCGGAAATCCAGATCAATCCCGTGCCCCAGAGCCGGGTGTCGATCACATCGAACAGATCGTCGTCGAACAGCAGGAACGGAATGGCGATCATCTGGGCAGTGGTCTTGAGCTTGCCCAGCATGTGGACCGCCACGCTCTTGGAGGCCCCGATCTGGGCCATCCACTCGCGCAGCGCCGAGATCGCGATTTCGCGGCCGACGATGATGAGGGCCACGAACACGTCGGCGCGTTGCAGGTGAACCAGCACCAGCAGCGAGGCGACCACCAGAAACTTGTCGGCCACCGGATCGAGAAAGGCGCCGAAGGCCGATGTCTGGTTCAGCCGGCGTGCGAGATAGCCATCGAGCCAGTCGGTCGCGGCAAACACCACGAACATCACGGTGGCGATCAGGTTCTGCGTCTCAGCCTTCAGGCCAAGGTAAAAAATTCCCACGATCAGCGGGATCGCGACGATGCGCGTCCAGGTGAATACCGTGGGAATCGTGAGAAACATATGGGGCAGATTCTGGCATGGGCCCGACGACCCCCGCCGGCCCCTAGTGCAGCGCCCGATAAATCTCTTCTGCCAGATCGCGCGAGATGCCCTCGACCGTGGCGATGTCGTCGACCCCGGCCGCCGCCACGCCACGGATCCCGCCGAACCGCTGCAGCAACCTGGCCCGCTTCTTGGCGCCGATGCCCGGAATCTCTTCCAGCTTGCTGCCGCCGACACGCACTTTGGCCCGGCGTGCGCGCATTCCGGTGATCGCGAAGCGGTGCGCCTCGTCGCGGATCTGCGCCACCAGCATCAGCGCCGCCGAGTCGCGCCCCAGGAAAATCTTGCTGCGCCCGTCGGCGAACACCAGCTCTTCCAGGCCGACCTTGCGGCCCTCCCCTTTCTCGACGCCGATGATGAGCGCCAGGTCCAGCCCCAGTTCGGCGAACACTTCGCGCGCCATGCTGACCTGCCCCTTGCCGCCGTCCACCAGCACCAGGTCCGGCATGCGCGGGCTGCTTTTCATGGCGGCCCCGTCTTCGGCGCCAATTGATTCGGGGGCCGGCTCCGGCGGGGTCGCATCGGGTGGGTCGCGGCCGGCTTCCGCCAGCTTGCTGTAGCGGCGCGTGAGGACCTGACGCATCGCTGCATAGTCGTCGCCCGGCGTGATGTCGTTGATGTTGTAGCGCCGGTACTCGCTGTTCTGCATCTTGTGGTGGTGAAACACGACGCACGACGCCTGGGTCGACTCGCCCGACGTGTGCGAGATGTCGAAGCACTCGATGCGAAAGGTGTCGAGGTTGTCGGGCGCGATGTCGAGCGCCTCCACCAGCGCGCGGGTGCGTGCCTGCTGTGAACCTTCTTGCGCGAGCAGGCGCGCCAGCTGCAGCTCCGCATTTTTTTCCGCCATCTCCAGCCAGAGCCGCCGCTGCTCGCGCGGGTTGTGCACGGCGGTGATGCGGACACCGGTCTGCTGCGACAGCACCTCGACCAGCTCGCGGCTGACCCGGTCGCTGGTGATGAGCGCGGGCGGCGCCGGAACGGACAGGTAATGCTGCGCGATGAAGGCCTCGAGGACCTGGACTTCGACCGGCCGCGCGGTAACGGCATCGTCGGCGCCCTCCTCGCCGCGCATGAAATCCTGCACCGCCGCGGCGTCCTCGATGTGGCTCGGAAAATAGGCGCGATCGCCCAGGTGCCGGCCGCCACGCACCATCGCCAGGTTGACGCAGGCCTTGCCGCCCTGCACTTTCACCACCAGGATATCGACGTCCTTGTCCGAGTTGTCCGAACTGGTTTCCACCGACTGCTGGTGCAGGACCCTGGACAGCGCGCCCATCTGGTTGCGCAGTTCGGCCGCCTGCTCGAACTCCAGCTTGCCGGCGTGCGCCACCATCCGCGACTCGAGATTCTCCAGCACGCTCTGCGTGTCGCCGCGCAGGAAGGCTTCGGCGCTTTCGACGTCGTGGCGGTAGTCGCCGGCTGAAACCAGGCCCACGCACGGCCCTGAGCAGCGCTTGATCTGGTACAGCAGGCAGGGGCGCGTCCGGTTGGCGAACACAGTGTCTTCACAGGTGCGCAGCCGGAACACCTTCTGCAGCAGCTGGATCGACTCCTTGACCGCCCAGGCGCTGGGGTAGGGCCCGAAGTAGCGGTGCTTGCGGTCGACGGCGCCACGGTAATACGCAACACGGGGGAAACTCGACGGGGAAGGGGCCTCTGAGCCTTCCCGATCGCGGACCCGGTCGGGCGGCCCTGTGATCTTCAGGTAGGGATAGCTCTTGTCGTCCCGGAACAGGATGTTGTAGCGCGGGTTGAGCGTCTTGATCAGGTTGTTTTCGAGCAGCAGCGCTTCGGCTTCGGAGCGCACCACCGTGGTCTCGAGCCGGGCGATCTTGCTGATCATGTGGCCGATCCGCGTGCCGCCGTGGCTCTTCTGGAAATAGTTCGCGACGCGCTTCCTGAGGTTGCGCGCCTTGCCGACGTACAGCACGCCGCCGTCTGCATCGAAATAGCGGTAGACACCCGGCAGGTGCGGCAGCGCCGCGACCTGGGCCAGCAGCTGGTCGGAATGCGTCTCGTGCGGGGCAGACATGGACCCGTATTATCCGGGGGCCATGCTTTGGGACATTTTCTGCCAGGTCATCGACAACCACGGCGACATCGGGGTCTGCTGGCGCCTGGCCTCCAATCTGGCGGCGCGCGGCGAAACCGTCCGGCTCTGGACGGACGACGCGTCGGCACTGGCGTGGATGGCGCCCGGCGGCGCGCCGGGCGTACAGGTGGGCGATTGGCGTGCTGACAGCAGCTTTCCGCCCGCCGGAGACGTTGTGGCGGAGGCTTTTGGCTGCGAGCCCCCGGCTGGCTTTGTCCACACCATGGCACTACAGGCGCGTCCTGCCTGCTGGATCAACCTGGAGTACCTCACTGCCGAGGGCTTTGCCGAACGCAGCCATGGGCTTGCGTCCCCGGTGAGCGGGCCGGGCGCGGGACTGACCA
>JANXVP010000024.1 GCA_025351615.1 Ramlibacter sp.
CTTCGCTGTGACGCGCCGCTCGCACCAACTCCACGTGGTTGATGAAGGCCGAACCGTCGGCCCACTGGTAAGCGCGCGGCAAGGGGGCCATGCATTGCGCCGGAACAAACGGGAATGCGTGGCGCGACTTGCCATTGTTCACGGTGTCGTACAGGTCCTGCAACTGCGGCGACATGAAGCTCCAGTCGTCCAGCACCTGCTGCAGCTTCGCGGCGATGCCGGTCGCATAATGCGCCGTGCCCAGGTCGCGCGACACGACGACCAGCTGGCCGTCGCGCGAGCCGTCCTTGTACGTTGCCAGCTTCATTGAATTTGCCCCCCGACAGCGAACGCGCTAGAGTGCCAGCTCATTACGCATTGTGAAATGAATTTACCTAAACGTAATTCTATCGGAACGGGACGCTGATGAAGGAGCGGGCGGGGATCCAGTCGGTCGAAGTCGGCTTCGGATTGCTGGACGTTCTGGGCAAGGCCGCGGGGCCGCTGATGCTGCGCGACCTCGCCGCCGCGGCCGGCATGAGCGCGGCCAAGGCCCACCGTTATCTCGTGAGTTTCCAGCGGCTGGAACTGGTGACGCAGGACGCGATCAGCACCCGCTACGACCTGGGGCCAGCGGCGCTCAAGCTGGGGCTGGCCTCGCTCTCGCGCATCGATGCGGTCAAGCTCGCGCGCGAACGGGTGCCGCAGATCATGGAACAGATCGGCGGCCACACGCTGGCGCTCGCGGTGTGGGGCAACCATGGGCCGACCATCGTCCATTGGGAGGAATCCCCGCATTCCGTGAAGCTGAATCTGCGACTGGGCGACGTGCTGCCCCTCCTGGCTTCGGCGACCGGGCGCTGCTTTGCAGCGTACACCTCCCGCGAGGCGATTGCGCCGATGCTCAAGGACGAAATGGCGCGCTCGCAGAAGCTTGGGCGCACCGACCTCCCCGCCACCATGACCGAAGCGCGCAAGATGTTCGACGCGGTCCGTCTGCAAGGGGCGGCCCGCGTGGTCGACCCATTGCTGCCGGGCATCGTCGGCTTTTGCGCCCCGGTGTTCGACTCCGACGGGCACATGGTGCTCGGCGTCGTCGCTGTGGGCTCGATGGCGTCCTTTGATCCGGAATGGAAAGGCGCGGTGGACGGCCCCTTGCGTGCAGCCGCATCGCGCTTGTCCAGCGACCTGGGGTGGCGCGGATGAAGCTGCAGCAGCCCGTGGCGGCAAAGCAATTGGCGCTACTCGCGCTGGCGGTGCTCGCGGGCCACCTGCTGGTCGTTGGCCAGTCCCCTGTGCGGGAGTCGCCGCGCCCGCACGGCACGCGCGCCCTGCTGACGCGGGTGCTGGCAAATGTGCAGCCTGAGGCCAAGATACAAGCACCACCCGCGCGACCGCGCCCGCAGGGAAACCCGACGGCAGTTCGCCTGCAGGACCAGCGGCCGGCCGTCCTTCCGGCTAGCCTGGGGGCCGAAGCCGCGTCGCCCGAGCTTGCGGTAGCGTCGACTGAGCGATCCGCGAGGGCGGCGGTTGCTGCATCCTCGCCAGAGCCGGTTGCTGCGACTCCAGCGTCGATCGATCTGTCAAGCGCACCGCCCGCAGTCGCGCCGATGGCATTTGCAATCCCCGGGTCGGTGCGGCTGCGATATGGCGTGACCGGGTTGTCGCGCGGCCAGTTATGGAACCTCACCGGTCAACTGCTTTGGCGGCACGATGGCAGCCAGTACGAAGCGAAGCTGGAATACGCGTCGCCACTGCTGCCGTCGCGCTCGCAACAAAGCACGGGCAGCGTCACAGCGCAAGGGCTGGCACCGCTGCGTTTCAGCGACAAGAGCCGTGGCGAGCAGGCCACGCATTTCGAGCGCGAGCGCGGCACCCTGATTTTCAGCAGCAATGCCCCCCAGTTGCCTTTGCCGGCAGGGGCGCAGGACCGCCTGAGCGTGTTTCTGCAACTCGCAGCCATGCTCGCCGCCGATCCCTCCAGGTACCCAGCCGGCACCGGCATCACGGTTGTCACCGTAGGAACCCGTGACGCGGAGCCCTGGCTGTTCACGGTCGAAGGCGACGAGACGCTGATCCTGCCCGGGGGAACAGTGCCAACGCGCAAGCTGGTTCGCAACCCGCGGCGTGACTACGACCTGCGGATCGAACTCTGGCTGGGCATTGGCATGGACTACGTGCCGGTGAGAATTCGTCTGACACAGGCGAACGGGGATTATGTCGATCAGCAGTGGTCGTCAACCGACAGGTCCTGAGCCACCGACTGCCTACTCTGCAAATAGAGGAGGGGGCACGTGTTATCCCGGTCCACCTTGAAACCGGCTCAAACGTTGCCAGATAACGCAGTAAAGGAAATTCCACCATGCAGATGCTTTATGACTCAGACGCTTTCGTCGTCGTGCACATGCAGGCCAACGAACCTCTGGAAGGTGAGCCGGTCCCTCGCATCGTGCGCCACGGCTTCGAAATCGTCGACAAGCGCTCCAACAAGGAGGTCTACCTCGACGGCTCCTGGGCCGAGGCCTTCCAGCGCCAGATCAACGTGTGGCAGCAGAACACCCCGACCCAGGAAGAAGTCGAGACCACGCTCGATGGCTACGCCGAACTGGCCCAGAACCCGCTCGTGATGCACTGAGGGTCAGGGTTTCGCCTCACGGCCATAGCGCCAGCGAAACAGCGGCCCGACCAGCATCAACACGGCCACCAGGCGGCAGACCTGCAAGGCCGTGACCATCGGGACGCCGAGTTGAAGGACTTTTGCGGTGAT
>JANXVP010000027.1 GCA_025351615.1 Ramlibacter sp.
AACACCTGGGGCTCTGCCCGGCGGAAGCGGTAGATGCTCTGCTTGGGATCGCCGACGATGAAGACGCCGGGCGCGCCGCCCGCGGCGCTCCCGGTGCTGCCGCCTGCTCCCGCATAGCCCGAAAGCCATGCGTGCAGCGCCTGCCATTGCAGCGGGTTGGTGTCCTGGAACTCGTCGATCAGCAGGTGCCTGATCGACGCATCGAGCCGCTCCTGCACCCAGCCGGAGAGCACCGGGTCGGCAAGCATGGTGAGCGCCGCGTGCTCGACGTCGTTCATGTCGACCCAGCCGCGCTCGCGCTTGAACGCCGCAAATTCGGCAATCAGCAGCCGCGCCATGCGCTGGTGGTGCAGCCAGGCTTCGTGCTGCCGGCACGCGAGGGCAAGTTCGATCGCCAGTTGCTGCGCCAGGCGGATCTCCTCCAGGCCGGCCAGCTTGTCGCTGAACTTGCGCGGCTCTCCCTTTTGCGTCAACAGCGCGGCGAGCACAGCGTCGACATCGCGTCCGGTCAGCGCCCGTTCGAGTTCCGCGCCCTTGTCCGAAAAGGTCCTGGCCGCCGCGCCTCCGAGCGCCTTCGCAGCGCCAGCAAGCGACCGGGTCTGCGCATTCGCTTCTGCCAGCAGATCGCAGGGCTCGGCAAAACCCGCGAACCGGGGAAACTGCTCGCCCCAGGGCTTGACCGAAGCATCGACCACGCCATGCAGGTCCGCCAGCGAAAACTCCACCCGTTTCGACAGCGCGGCTTCCAGCGCCTTCTGCGTGTTGAACCTGCCGTGCGCGAGAACACTGGCCTCGAAGTCCCGCCGCGCCTGCATATCGGCGGCCACCGCTGCGTGAAAGCGCCGCCAGACCCGGGCCACGGCCGGCTTGTCGTCTTCGAGCAACTCATAGCTGGCCGGCAGGCCGAGCCGGTCCAGCACCGCAAGCGGCGCATTGCGCAGCAACGCAGCGAACCAGCTGTGAAACGTCCGGATCTGGACCGGCCGGCTGGCAGCAAGCAGTCGCGGATAGAGGTTGCGCAAGGCATCGCATTGCGCGGCGGTCGGCGCGGCAATCCCCCTGTCACGCAAGGCTTGCGCGAGCTGCTCCGGGCCAGCCGAGGAAAACTCCCCCAGCCACGCATGCAGCCGCTGGCGCATCTCGCCGGCCGCCTTTTTCGTGAATGTGATCGCCAGGATCTCCTGCGGCTGCGCGCCCTCCAGCAGCGCCCGCAGGATCCGCGAAACCAGCATCCAGGTCTTGCCCGCCCCCGCGCACGCTTGCACGGCGACGCTGCGGCGCGGGTCGCAGGCAAGCGCATAGAACTGCTCACGCGTGATGCGCGCGCCATTGCGCTCGAAGGCCAGGCCGATGGTGACGCTCATTCCCAGAAGTCCCGCCGGCACAGGCCGCGCGCATCGCAGAAGTCGCAAGCGGTGCCTTCACCCAGCGCTGCCATGGGCTCGCCCGCGGCGATGCGCCGCATGTCATCGAGCACACCGGCGATCAGTGCGTCGCGGGTTTCGGTGACGCCCGGGTGGACCACCTGCCTGGTCTCGCGCTCACTGAGATTCAGGTACGCCGCCTGCAGGCTGTCGTCCTGCAGCAGCACCCCGTAAAAAGCGAGCTGCGTGTCTTCAGCGGGCAGTTTTACGCGATCCTGCGTTTTCTGCAGGCCCTCGGTCTTGTAGTCCACCACCAGCGGCGTTCCATCGGCCAGCCGGTCGATGCGGTCGATGCGCCCGACCAGCTTGAGCGGTCCGAGCGACACCTGGTGCGAGCTCTCCGAGCTGACGAAGCTTGCGCCTGCAGCTTCGTGCCGCTCCAGCCATTCGAGATACCCGCTGCGGACTTGCGGCCAGGCGGCGGCGAACGGAAGGAACTCGCCCGCGGCCAGCCGCATGCTGAGCGTCACCTCGTCCGCGCAGATCTCCAGCAGATCGCGGCGAGCCGGCCCCGGCGGCTCGAAGCTGTCCTTCATGGTGTCGTGAAACGCCGACAACACGGCGTGCAGCCAGTTGCCGAAGTCGCGCTTGTCCACTTCCGCATCGAGTTCTTCCGACTCTTTCAGCCCGAGCTGGCGCAACGCGAAAAATCGGTAGGGGCAGCGCCGCAGGTCGTCATAGGCACTGGCCGAAATCTCCTTCAGCGGCAACGCCGCCCCCCGCGCCTGGGGATGCTGCGTGGCGACCAGTTGGACCTCGCGCTGCTCGCGCTCGTCGCCCGCCATCTCCGCCGCGCTTGCCAGCTGCAGCGCAAGCACGAGCGGACTGGGGAGCAGCGCCTCGCCGCTGTCGTCGCTGCTGCGCCACAGCACGTCGCTGCTTGGAAGCTGCAAAGCGCAGCGCCAGCCCGCGCGCACGGCCTGCTCCAGCAGCTCCCGGGACGGCAGGCCGAGAGTCCGGCGTTGCGCCGCCGTCCACGGTCCGGGCGGTTCCGGAGAGACACCCAGCCGGACCTCGTCGCAGCCAGGCAGCACCAGCGCCGCGAACGGCCGTCCCAGCAGCTGGTTGAACGGCAGGATCACGACGTCTTCCTGCAACTTCGACCCTGGCACGAAGCTTGCCGCCTCCAGGGTTTGCTGGACCCAGGCCGTGAATCCGGCCAGGGAAGTGCGGCGAGACGCCTGCGCCAACTGATCGAAGTCGACGTGCGCCCCCGGCGCCAGGCGCAGTGCGGCGATCACTGCGTCGCCGGCTGCATCGCCTTCCAGCAAACTCCACTGGCCGGTCGCCTGCAGCAGGTCGCGCAGCGCCGACAGCCACTGCGGCAGGGTCTTGCTGCCCTTGAGGTCTTGCTGCCATTGCGCGACGCGGGACACGAGCGCCGGCAATGCGTCGCCGTCGCCCAAGTGGTCGGGCTGCAAGCCGGACCAGTCGCGCACGCCTGCGCGCCGGACCCGCCGCTCGATCGCCAGCACCGTGCCTTCGGCCAGCGCCGGCGCGCTTTTCAGCCAGTCCAGGACCGCGTCGCTGGACGCGTTCCAGGTGCAGCCGCGCAGCGTCGCCATCAGGTGCGCGGCGGCGCGCGTCGTCGACAGCTTCCAGCCGGTCTCGTCGCGAATCGACACGCCGCGGGCATCCAGCATCGCGCGGATCTGGCGCGTCAGCACGCGATCGATCGCAGCCAGCGCCACTGGCGCCCGACCGGCCTGGATGTGCCGGATCACGCAGGCCGCCGCCCGTTCGGCTTCGTCGGCGGCATCGGCGGCCTGATGCAGTCGCACCTGACCGGGCGGCGCAGCCACATCCAGCGGCAGCGAAACCGCCTTTTCGCCGGCGAGCGACTTCAATGCTTCGGAAAGGGGCTCGACCTGGAACCCGTCGAGCACCACGAGCAGGTCCAGCGTCGACGCCAGGTCGGCACGCAGCAGCCAATCCGCTGCATAGGCTGAGGCGGCAGCCCATTCGACCGCCACCCGCGCCACGGCGGCTTCCAGCGCCAGCACCGGCCCGTCCATGGCGCCCGACACCAGCGCCCGCGCGGTCGCCGCCCAGGCGGCACGTCCGTCCGGCGGCACTGCGGCGGCGACGCCGGCGAGCTGCCAGGCCGCATCGACCAGGCGGCCGCTGAGCAGTTCAGCCTGGGGCGCAAAGCCGGCGCGTTGCAGCAGCGAATGCGCCGTCAGCAGGTCCAGGCCCATGTCGAAGCTCAGGTCGTCGACGCCGGGAGCAAAGCCCGCCGCGGCGGCCCAGTTCATCGTGGTCTCGAACCGCGGCGCAAAACCACTGGGCATTTCCTGCGCCCACAGCCGGCGCGCGAGCGGCATCAGCTGCGCGTACGGGACCAGCACCACGGTGCGCGCGGGATGCGCGCATCGCTCGGCGATCAAAGCGCGCAGCGTGACCATCAGCGAGCGCAGGACGGCCGGCGCCTGATGCTCTAGCACTCTCACATTCATAGGGGAAGGGGGTCGGCCCATGCCCCGTGGCGGGGCCTGCTTTCTGTCACAATTCCTCCACTGTAATGGCACAGCCCACTGCGGCTGCGGCTGTCCCCGCTCCCGCTCATAAGGAATCCCCCATGGCCAGCGACCTGATCAAGCATGTCTCCGACAGTTCCTTCGAAGCCGACGTCCTGAAGGCCGACAAGCCCGTCCTGGTGGACTACTGGGCCGAGTGGTGCGGTCCCTGCAAGATGATCGCCCCGATCCTGGACGAAGTCTCCAGCGCCTACAAGGACAAGCTGCAGATCGCCAAGATGAATGTCGATGAAAACCGCGAAGTGCCGGCCAAGTTCGGCATCCGCGGCATTCCGACCCTGATGCTGTTCAAGAATGGCGAACTCGCGGCAACGAAAGTCGGCGCGATGAGCAAGGCGCAGCTGACGGCCTTCATCGACCAGCAGTTGGCCGCCTGACCGGCTTCGCCCGCGCGGGCCGGTTCCCGGCCTGCCGCTTTTTTCCTGCATAATCTTGCCTGTTCACCGGTCGCCTTGCGGCGCCCGGTTCGAGTTCCCGGTTTGTGGGGCAGTTCTCGCCCCGCCCCAAACCTCCCCCATCCAACAAGAACTCCGCAAGGGGTAACTCCATGCACTTAAACGAACTCAAGGCACTGCACGTGTCTGAAGTCCTGAAGCAAGCCGAAGAGCTTGAGATCGAAAACACCGGCCGCATGCGCAAACAGGAACTGATGTTTGCGATCATCAAGAAGCGCGCCCGCGCCGGCGAGCAGGTGTTCGCCGACGGCGTGCTGGAAATCCTGCCGGACGGCTTCGGCTTCCTGCGCAGTCCGGACACCAGCTACACCGCCAGCACCGACGACATCTACATCTCGCCCAGCCAGGTGCGGCGCTTCAACCTGCACACCGGCGACATGATCGAAGGCGAGGTCAGGACGCCCAAGGACGGCGAGCGCTACTTCGCGCTGACCAAGCTGGACAAGGTCAACGACGGCCCGCCCGAGCAGAACAAGCACAAGGTGATGTTCGAGAATTTGACGCCGCTGTTCCCGAAGGAACAGATGAAGCTCGAACGCGACAATTTCAAGGGCGAGGAAAACATCACCTCGCGCGTGATCGACATCATCGCGCCGATCGGCAAGGGCCAGCGCGCCCTGCTGGTGGCGCCGCCCAAGAGCGGCAAGACCGTGATGATGCAGCACATGGCGCATGCCATCGCCGCCAACTACCCGGACAGCTACATGATGGTGCTGCTGGTCGACGAGCGGCCGGAGGAAGTGACCGAGATGCAGCGCTCGGTGAAGGCGGAAGTGATCGCCTCGACCTTCGACGAGCCGGCGGCGCGCCACGTGCACGTTGCTGAAATGGTGATCGAGCGCGCCAAGCGCCTGGTCGAACTGAAGAAGGACGTGGTGATCCTGCTTGACTCGATCACCCGCCTGGCCCGGGCCTACAACAACGTCGTGCCCTCGTCGGGCAAGGTGCTCACCGGCGGCGTCGACTCCAACGCGCTGCAGCGCCCCAAGCGCTTCCTGGGCGCGGCGCGCAACGTCGAGGAAGGCGGTTCGCTCACCATCATCGCCACCGCGCTGGTCGACACCGGCAGCCGGATGGACGAAGTGATCTTCGAGGAGTTCAAGGGCACCGGCAACAGCGAAATCCACCTGGACCGGCGGCTCTACGAAAAGCGCGTGTTCCCCTCGATCCAGCTCAACCGCAGCGGCACCCGTCGCGAGGAATTGCTGCTGGCCCCGGAAATCCTGCAGAAGACCCGGATCCTGCGCCAGTTCATGTACAACATGGACGAAATCGAGGCCATGGAAATGGTCTTGAAGAGCATGAAGGCCACCAAGACCAACGTCGAGTTCTTCGACATGATGCGCCGCGGGGGATAACGAATCAGGCTATAATTGAAGGCTTTTCGTGGCAAGTAGGCTAGATGGTCTGGCCCGGCTCCCGCACCGACTCGCAAGGAACACATCATGGCCAAAGAAGGCATTCATCCCAATTACCGCGACGTGCTGTTCGTGGATCTGTCCAACGGCTTCAAGTTCGTCACCCGCTCCTGCGTCAACACCAAGGAAATGGGCAAGACCGACGACGGCAAGGAACTGCCGCTGTTCAAGCTGGACACCTCCAGCGAGTCCCACCCGTTCTACACGGGCACCCAGAAGTCGGTCAACGACATGGGCGGCCGGGTCGACAAGTTCTTCAAGAAGTTCGGCAAGCCCGCCGGCGCTAAGGCTGAAGAGCCGGCCAAGGCCGACGCCGAAAAGACTGCTGCCGAGTAAGCAGCGCGATTCCGCACCCGACAAGGGGCAGCCCGGGCAACCGTGCTGCCCCTTTTCATTGCCGACACAAGCGCGGCCCATAATCCGTCCGCAGTGAACCAGCCGACCCCTGCCATCGTTGCCCAGAGTGCCGTGCGCCGGTTGCCGCGCGTGGCGCTGCTGCTGTTCTGCCTGGCTTATGTCCTGCCCGGGTTCATCGGCCGCGAACCCTGGAAGAACGCCGACATCGCGGCCTTCGGCTACATGGCAGAGATCGCGTCCGGAGCGACATCCTGGCTGTCTCCCAGGCTGCTGGGCCAGCCCCCGGAATTCGACGGACTGCTGCCCTATTGGCTGGGCGCCGGGGCCATGCGCTTGGCCCCGGACTGGATCGCGCCCGATTTCGCGGCCCGCGCACCTTTCGTCCTGCTGCTCATGCTGACGCTGTTCAGCGCCTGGTATGGCGTCTATTTTCTGGCCCGCAGCCCGCAGGCCCAGCCGGTGGCTTTTGCCTTCGGTGGTGAGGCCGAACCCACGGACTATGCGCGAGCCATCGCCGACGGCGGCCTGCTGGCCTTGATCGCGAGCTTGGGGCTGGCGCAGCTGTCGCACGAGACCACGCCGGCCCTTGCGCAGGTCAGCTTCGCGGCGCTGGCGATGTTCGGAATCGCGGCCCTGCCCTACCGCAGCGTGCTGCCCGGCCTCGCTGCATTGCTCGGGCTGTGCGGCCTGAGCCTGAGCGGCGCGCCCTGGATGGCACTGCTGTTCGGGACCGGCGGCGTCTTCACCGCCTTGCTGGACCGCTCTGCCGACGACGCGGCGCGCATGCGGCGCTGGCAAACGGCTGGCCTGGTGGCCGTTGCGACGCTGGTCGCCGCCACGCTTGCCTGGGCCCTGGAGCTCTGGCGTTGGCGCGTTGCGCTGGCGCCGCTGGACCGCGACTGGGCCGGAATTGGCAAATTCCTGCTCTGGTTTGCCTGGCCGGCCTGGCCCCTGGCCATCTGGACCTTGTGGCGGTGGCGGCGCCAGCTCACCAGCCGGCACGTCGGGCTGCCGCTGTGGTTCGTGCTGGTGTCGCTGGTCGCTGCATTGGTAACGCACACCTCCGACCGCGCGCTGCTGCTGGGCCTGCCGGCGCTGGCGACGCTCGCGGCGTTCGCGCTGCCCACGCTCCAGCGCAGCGTCGCCGCGCTGATCGACTGGTTCACGCTGCTTTTTTTCAGTGGCTGCGCGATCACCATCTGGGTGGTCTGGTTGGCGATGCAGACCGGGATTCCACCGCGGCCGGCGGCCAACGTCGCGCGACTGGCCCCCGGCTTCGAACCCAGCTTCTCGCTGGGGGCGTTCGTCGCCGCCCTGGCCGCGACGGCGGCCTGGGCCTGGCTCGTGAAGTGGCGGGCCGGCCGGCACCAGGCCGTCATCTGGAAAAGCCTGGTGCTGCCGGCCGGTGGCGCCGCGTTGTGCTGGCTGCTGCTGATGACCCTCTGGATGCCGCTGCTGGATTTCGCCCGCAGCTACGCGCCTCTGGTGCGCAACGTTTCCCGGCTGATGGTCGTGCCGGGCTGCGTCGAAGTGCATGGCCTGAGCCAGGCGCAGATCGCGGCATTGCGCTACCACGGCGGGATGACACTCAAGGCTGCCACCAGGAACGCGACTTGCCCGTGGTTGCTGGTCGATGCCGACACGCAGCAATCCGCGTCGCTCGCCTCGGACATGCGGCAATGGCGGTTTGTGTCGTTGATCCGACGGCCCTCCGACAGCAACGACAACGTGGTGCTCTACCGCCGGACGGGACGTTAGGTGGCGGAGCTGCGGACCATCGCCCGCCATGCGGGCACCGTGCTCGTTGGCCAGCTCGCCGTGATGGCGTTCGGCGTCACCGACACCATCGTCGCCGGCCGCTACTCGCAGCAGGCGCTGGCGGCGCTGTCGGTTGGCTCAGCCGTGTACATCAGCGTTTTCGTCGGCTTGATGGGGGTGCTGCAGGCGCTGCTGCCGACCTGGGCCGAACTGCACGGCGCATGCCGAAAGGAAGAACTTGGCCGCTCGGTTCGGCAGGCACTGTACCTGGCCGGGCTCACCATGGGAGCCGGGATCCTGGCATTGCTTTTTCCCGGTGCCTTGCTGGAGTGGACGCAGGTGCCGGCAGCGTTGCAAGGCGAGGTGCGCAACTACCTGGCGGTGCTGGCACTGGCACTGCCATCCGCCCTCCTGTTTCGCATGTACAGCACCTTGAACCAGAGCCTGGGCAAACCGCTGCTCGTGACGTGGCTGCAAATCGCATCGCTGGCGGTCAAGGTGCCGCTGTCGATCTGGTTCGCGTTTGGCGGGCTGGGGCTGCAAGGGCGCGGCGCGGTCGGCTGCGCCTGGGCCACCGTGGTGGTCAATTGCGTCTCCATCCTGCTCGCGATCTGGCTGCTGCGCACCCAGACCTTGTATCGCCCGTATGCGATCTGGCGCCGGATGGAGCGGCCGAACTGGCATGTCATCGGCCAGTTCGCACGGCTGGGCGTTCCAGGCGGCCTGGCGATCATGGTGGAAGTCACGTCCTTCACGCTGATGGCCCTGTTCATCGCTCGCCAGGGCACTGTCGCGTCCGCTGCGCACCAGGTCGCCGCCAACCTCGCTGCCGTCCTGTACATGACGCCACTGTCGATCGCCATCGCCACCAGCGCTCGGGTGAGCTACTGGCTTGGCGCGGGCGACCACAGCCGCGCCCGGCTGGCGATCCGCACCGGATTCAGGCTGGCGCTGGTGCTGTCGCTGGGCCTGTCCATGACGATGCTGCTGGCACGGCACGGCATCGCGAGCGTCTACGCAAAAAGTCCGGAGGTGGCGGCCCTGGCCGCTGGTTTGCTGGGCTGGCTGGCGGTCTACCACCTGGGAGATGCGGCGCAGGCCCTGTGCGTCTTCATCCTGCGCTGCTACCGGGTGGCCGTGGCGCCGCTGGTGGCGTACTGCGTGCTGCTCTGGGGTGTCGGCCTTTCCGGCGGTTACCTGCTGGCCTATCGCGGCATCGGCACGCTGGCGCCACAGCACTCGCCGCTCGCGTTCTGGCAGGCCAGCACGCTGGCGCTCGCCCTGCTTGCGCCTATCCTGCTGGCGATTCTGTGGCGGGCGGTGCGGGCAGGCCAGCCTGCTCCTTGACGCGGCGGCGCAGCCGCGACGCCGGGAACACGATCGAGAAGGTCGAGCCCAGGCCTGGTTTGCTCTCGATCTGCAGTTGCGCGCCATGGCGCTGCACCACATGCTTGACGATCGCCAGACCGAGCCCCGTGCCCCCGGTATCGCGCGAGCGGCTGCGGTCGACCCGGTAAAACCGCTCGGTCAGGCGCCCAATATGTTCTGGCGCGATGCCCGGTCCGCTGTCGCGGACCGAAAAGACGGCGCGGCTATCGGGCAACGCCTGCCAGGCAACCTCGATCGCGCCACCGGCGGGCGTGTACCGCACGGCATTGCTGACGAGGTTGGACATGGCGCTGAGAATCTCGCCATGTGCACCCGCAAGCTCGGTCTGCGGCGCTGGCGCGAAGCGCAGTTCCTGCGCCTTGCTGAGCGCGACGCACAGGGCTCGCGCCTCCTGCTCGCATTGCTCGAGCAGGACGGCCACCGGGGCCCACTCGCCGGCGTGCGGCAGCGGACTGCCTTCGAGCCTCGACAGCGTCAGCAGGTCGCTGACCAGGGTCTGCATGCGATGCGACTGTTGCGCCATCAGGGCCAGGTAGCGGGTGCGCTCCGGCGCCGTCAGCTCCAGCTGCTGCATGGTCTGGACAAAGCCGGTGAGCACCGTCAGCGGGGTGCGGATCTCGTGCGAGACGTTGGCGACGAAGTCGCGGCGCATGGTGTCGGCCTGCTCCACGGCCGTGATGTCCCGTGTCAGCAGCAGCTTGCGGCCATCGCCATACGAGTGCAGTTGCACCGAGAGCCGAAGCGGCCGCGACACCGTGCCCTGGCGCCCCTGGATCACGATGTCGCGCGAGAAGTCGCCAGCCGCGTAATACGCCGCGAAATCCGGGTCGCGCACCAGGTTGCCGACCAGCTGCAGCAAGTCCCGGTCGGCATCGATGCCGAGTTGCGCCGCCGCCGTCTGGTTGCACCATTCGATCCGCCCCAGCGGGTCGAGCAGCACCACCCCATTGGGGGAAGCCTGGATGGCGGCCAGGAAGTCCAGCAGACGCCGCTCGCTTTGCTCCGTCCGCTGGTCGCGCGTTCTCAAGGCGCGGCGCGCCCTGTCCACCACTTCGCCCCACAGGCCGCGCAGGGCGATGTCGTCCGCCGGCTCGGCGTGGCGCAACCAGCGCAACACCCGCGCGCCCCGCAGCAGGTCGATGCCAAACCAGGCCAGCGAGCTGGCAGCGAGCCCCAGCAGCGCACCGGTTTCGGCAGCCATCGCCCAGCCTGCCAGCGCACCGGCAAGCAGGACCAGGACAAAGACGAAGAAACGAAACAGCATGGAGGCGTGACGCGGCCGCGGCGCCGACGGCTCAGTGCGCGGCCGGCGTGGTGGCCAGCGCGGCCAGGCGGTAGCCGGCGCCGCGAACCGTTTCCAGCATCGACGCCGCCGCGCCAAGCGATTCGCGCAGGCGCTTCACATGGACGTCCACCGTCCGCTCTTCGATGAAGACATGGTCGCCCCAGACCTTGTCCAGCAGCTGCTGCCGGCTATGCACGCGCTCAGGGTACGTCATCAGGTACAGCAGCAGCTTGAACTCGGTCGGCCCGACCTTCAGCGGCTGGCCCCGCCAGCTCACCCGGTGGGTGGCGGCATCGAGCGTCAGTTCTCCCGCGATGACGACCTCGGCGCCCTGCTCGGGCGCGCGGCGCCGCAGGACGGCGCGAATCCGCGCCAGCAGTTCCTGCGTCGAAAAGGGCTTGGTGATGTAGTCGTCCGCACCGGCATCGAGCCCCGCCACCTTGTCCGGCTCGTCGCCACGCGCGGTCAGCATCAGGATCGGAATCGACCGGGTCCGCTCCTGACTGCGCCACTTGCGCGCCAGCGCCAGCCCGCTTTGTCCCGGCAGCATCCAGTCGAGCAGGATGACGTCGGGCAGCACGGCGTCGAGCTCGCGTTGTGCAGCCACCCCGTCTTCGGCCCAGGTCGGCGCGAACCCGTTGTGGCGCAGGTTCACCGAAATCAGCTCGGCGATCGCGGGCTCGTCTTCGACCACCAGCACCCGGGGCAGCTGCTTCATTTGACTGCCGACTCGATCGCTTCCATGGACGCGTGGCGCACGTCTTCACCCTTGACGACGTAGATGATGAATTCGGCGATGTTTTTGGCATGGTCGCCGATGCGCTCGATCGCCTTGGCCAGGAACAGCAGGTCGAGACTGGCCGAGATCTTGCGCGGATCTTCCATCATGTAGGTGATCAGTTTGCGCACGAAACCGTCGAACTCGCGGTCGATAGCGTCGTCTTCTTTCAGGATCGCAACCGCGGCCGCGGTGTCCAGCCGGGCGAAGGCATCGAGCGCCTTGCGCAGCAGGCCGGACGCCAGGTCGGCAGCCACCCGCAATTCCGACGACGGCAGGGCGCGCGCCGAACCGCTCTCGATGATGGACCTGACCATCCGGGCCATCTTGGTGGTCTCGTCGCCGACCCGCTCGAGGTTGGCGGTGGTCTTCAAAATGGCGATCAGCAGGCGCAGGTCGCGTGCCGTGGGCTGGCGGCGCGCGATGATCGACGACAGTTCGCGGTCGATGTCGATTTCCATCTGGTTGACCCGGGCCTCGATCTCGAACACTTCGTCGGCCGCCTCGGCGTTGAACTGGGTGAAAGCGTAGATCGCGCGGCGGATCTGCGATTCAACCAGCCCGCCGAGTTCCATCACGCGGGAGGAAACGCCATTGAGCTCGCTGTCGAACTGGGTGGAGAGGTGTTTGTCGGCCATCATTTTTCCTAGTCAGATCTGGAAGGTTGGGGACAGAGTTGAAGGTCTGTCCCGCAAGATCAAAACGATTAACCGAAGCGGCCCGTAATGTAATCCTCGGTTTCCTTGCGCTGCGGCTTGAAGAAGATCTGTTCGGTCTGCCCCACTTCAACCAGGTCGCCCAGGTACATGTAGGCAGTGTAGTCACTCACCCGCGCCGCCTGCTGCATGTTGTGGGTGACGATCACCACCGTGTAGTCGCGCTTGAGCTCGATGATGAGCTCCTCGATCTTGCCGGTCGAGATCGGGTCCAGCGCTGAACAGGGTTCGTCCAGCAACAGCACTTCCGGCTTGATCGCGATGCCGCGGGCGATGCAGAGCCGCTGCTGCTGGCCGCCCGAGAGCCCGGCGCCGCTCTGGCGCATCTTGTCGCGCACCTCGCTCCACAGGGCCGCCTTGCGCAATGCCGACTCGACCCGTTCGTCCATGTCGGCGGCATTGAGGTTTTCGAACAGCCGCACGCCGAAAGCGATGTTGTCGTAGATCGACATCGGGAACGGCGTCGCCTTCTGGAACACCATGCCGATGCGGGCCCGGATCAGCGCCACGTCCTGCTTCGACGTCAGCAGGTTCTCGCCGTCCAGCACGATTTCGCCCTCGGCCCGCTGCTCCGGATACAGCTCGAACATGCGGTTCAGGGTGCGCAGCAGGGTCGACTTGCCGCAACCGGAGGGACCGATGAAGGCCGTGACCTTCTTCTCGGCAATGTCCAGGTTGATGTTCTTCAGGGCGTGGAACTTGCCGTAGTAGAAATTGAGGTCGCGGATGGCTATCTTCGGCGCGTTTGGATTGGGATTGGCGTGTGTGTTGAGCGCGAGAGTATCCATGGATTGCCTCGTCAGATCCGGTTGCGAGTGAACACACGCGCCAGGATGTTCAGCAGCAGCACAGTGGACGTGATGAGGAACACTCCGGCCCAGGCCAGTTGCTGCCAGTTCTCGTAGGGACTCATTGCGAACTTGAAGATGGTCACCGGCAGGCTGGCCACCGGGCCGGAAAGGCTGGATGTCCAGAACTGGTTGCTGAGCGACGTGAACAGCAAAGGCGCGGTCTCGCCGGAGATGCGCGCCACCGCCAGCAGGATACCGGTCACCACGCCGGCGCGGGCCGAGCGCAAGGTGATGCCCATGATCACCTTCCATTTGGGCGCGCCCAGCGCATAGGCGGCTTCCCGCAGGCCGGCCGGGACCAGCAGCAGCATGTTTTCGGTGGTGCGGATTACGACCGGGATCACGATCAGGGCCAGCGCGGCAATCCCGGCCCAGCCGGAAAAGGACTTGAACCGGGACACCACCACCGCGTACACGAACAGCCCGATCACGATCGACGGCGCGGACAGCAGGATGTCGTTGACGAAGCGGGTGAGCGAGCCCAGCCAGCCCTTGGGATCGTATTCCGCCAGGTAGATGCCGGCCATGATGCCCACCGGGGTGGCGACAAAGGTTGCCAGCAAGACCATCAGGAACGAGCCGTAGATCGCATTGGCCAGGCCGCCAGCCTCGTTCGGCGGCGGCGTCATCTGCGTCAGGGTGGCCCAGGTCAATCCGCCGACACCGAGCCGCAGCGTGTCCAGCAGAATCCAGACCAGCCAGAAGATGCCGAACAGCATCGCCACCAGCGACATTGCGAGAGCCACCTTGTTCACGCGCTTGCGGGCCGCGTACTTCTTCTCGCGTTCGCCGGCTGCGTCGGCTGCGCGCAGCAGCCGTTCTCCGGTGCCGCCGGCGTCGCTCTCGAGCGCGTCGCTCATGCCTTCGCTCCCTCGCTCTTGCGCAGCCGGGACAGCAGCAGCTTGGACAGCGAGAGAACGACAAAAGTAATGAAGAACAGCACCAGTCCCAGATAGATCAAGGCTGCCTGGTGCAGGCCGCTGGCGGCTTCGGCGAATTCGTTGGCCAGGGCCGAGGTGATGCTGTTGGCAGGCTGGAACAGCGACAGCGAATCGAGCTGGTTGAAGTTGCCGATCACGAAGGTGACGGCCATCGTCTCGCCCAGCGCGCGGCCCAGGCCCAGCATGATGCCGCCGATCACGCCGCCCTTGGTGTAGGGCAGCACCACCTTGTAGACCACTTCCCAGGTGGTGGAGCCGAGCGCGTAGGCTGATTCCTTGAGCATCGGCGGAGTGACATCGAACACGTCGCGCATCACGGCCGCGATGAAGGGAATGATCATGATAGCCAGGATGATTCCCGCCGCCAAAATGCCGATGCCCACCGGCGGTCCCGACACCAGCGGACCGAGAAGCGGCACGCCCGCGAACAGGCTTTGCAGCGGCTGCTGCACGAAGGTGGCAAGAATAGGGCCGAACACCAGCAGGCCCCACATGCCATAGACGATGGAAGGAATGGCGGCCAGCAATTCGATGGCTGTGCCCAGCGGACGCTTGAGCCAGGCCGGCGACAGTTCCGTCAGGAACAGCGCGATGCCGAAGCTGACCGGCACCGCGATCAACAGCGCGATCAGCGAGGTCGCGATGGTCCCGTAAATCATCACCAGTCCGCCGAACTCCTCGCCCACCGGGTCCCAGACGCTGTTGGTGAGGAAGCCCAGCCCGTATTTCTCGATCGCCGGCCAGGCCCCCACCAGCAGCGACAACAGGATGGCGGCGAGCAGGCCGAGCGTGAGCAGCGCCGCGGCCCTGGCGGCCCAGCCGAACAGGCGGTCGGCGACGGCCGACACGCGCAGCGGGCTGCGCACGGTCGGAACGCTCATCTTTCGCTCCACATTGGTGGCGAGCGAGCCCGGCAAGTCGAAGGTTCCCTCATGGGCCCGGAGTGTAGAGGACACGAGCGACCCTTCTCGGTGTTTCCGGAGCGAAACTGCGCCGGCCTACTTCAGCGCGACGGCCTTGCCCGAGCCGTCCTTGATCTCGCCCCAGGCTTTCTCGACCTGGCTCTTCACCACAGCAGGCATCGGCACATAGTCAAGGTCGCCGGCAGTCTTGTCGCCCTGCTGGTAGGCCCACTGGAAGAACTTCAGCGTCGCGCTGGCCTGGGCCGGCTTGTCCTGCACCTTGTGCATCAGGATGAATGTCGCACCGGTGATCGGCCAGGATTCAGCGCCGGGCTGGTTGGTGAGGATCTGGTAGAAGCTCTTGGACCACTCGGCACCCGCAGCAGCAGCCTTGAATGCTTTTTCCTCGGGCGCCACAAACTTTCCGGCGGCGTTCTGCATCAGGGCGTAGGTCATCTTGTTCTGCTTGACGTACGCGTACTCGACATAGCCGATGGAGTTGGGCAGGCGTCCAACGAACGCAGCGACGCCTTCGTTGCCCTTGCCGCCGGCGCCGGTCGGCCAGTTCACGGCCGTGCCCTCGCCTACCTTGGCCTTCCACTCAGGGCTCACCTTGCTCAGGTAGTTGGTGAAGATGAAGGTGGTGCCCGAGCCGTCGGCGCGTCGCACCGGCGAGATCGCGGCATCCGGCAGCGCCAGGCTGGCGTTCAGTGCCTTGATGGCCGGGTCGTTCCATTTGCTGATCTTGCCCAGGTAGATGTCGCCCAGCACCTGGCCGTTGAGCTTGAGCTGGCCGGCGGCGATGCCTTTGACGTTGATGACCGGAATCACGCCACCGATCACGGTGGGGAACTGCAGCTGGCCCTTTTTGGCGAGGTCGTCGTCCTTGAGCGGCATGTCGGACGCGCCGAAATCCACCGTCTTGCTGTCGATCTGCTTGATGCCGGCACCCGAGCCGACCGACTGGTAGTTGATCTTGACGCCGGTTGCCTTGTTGTAGTCGGACGCCCACTTCGCATAGAGCGGCGCCGGAAAGCTGGCGCCGGCGCCGGTCACGTCCTGGGCGCTGGCAGTGGCCGCAAGGGACAGGACCCCGGCCATGGAGAGGGTCGCGATGCGAAGGGTCGAATTCATTGAATACACCTCGGGTTGATAGGACTGCCGCGACTTTACGAAGCTTGTGTGACAAACGCATGACAGCGCCGATCTCCAGTGTCAGCAACCTCTCCGGAAGCCCCGCTGGCCCGCAGGCAACTGGCGCTGTCACGGAATTGACATGGACGCGCCCTAGGCTCGCGAAGTTATCAACGTCCGGAGATACCCCATGCTGAACTGTCGCATCACTCTTGCAGCCTTGCTACTGGCCCTGGTGGCCGGCTGTGCCACCCCCTCGGCCCCGGTGTCGGTCGCCGACACCCTGGCGCGCGACCCGCAGTTGAGCACGCTCAACGGGCTGGTACAGCAGGCCGGACTGGCCGACATGCTGCGCGGCAGCGGCCCCTTCACCGTCTTTGCGCCCACCAACGAGGCGTTCAAAGCGGTCTCGGCCAAGACCATGGACGAGCTGAAAGATCCGGTGCGCCTGAAGGCCGTGTTGAGCTACCACGTGCTGCCGGCGCGCATGACGGCATCTGAGATCAGGACGGGCAACGTGAAGACCGCCAACGGCGCCGAGATCGCCTTGGCCCGGGCTGGAGACTTTGTCACGGTGGAAGATGCCATGGCGCAAGGTCCTGAAGTCATCGCCAGCAACGGCGTGGTTTACGCCATCGACCGCGTCCTGCTGCCTCCGCGCCGCTAAAGATGAATGCAGTTCTCCCGGCCGTCAGCCGCAGGTCGGCCCTGAAGTCGGCTGCGGCGGCCGTCCTTGCCACCTCCTGCAGCGCCTGGGGTCAACCCGGGCGCACGCCGGGCCGCGCGATCACGGTGGCCCAGATCTTTGATTCCTCCAACGAACAGCAGGACGTCGCCAGGGATTTCCTGATCGGTTCCCGCGCTGCCTGGCTGGACATCAACAGCCGCGGCGGTTTGCGCGGTCGGCCGGTTCTGCATTCCGCCCTGGAGGTCGACGGGACGCTCGCCAGCCTCAAGGCAACGGTTCAGTCGCTGCGGGACGACCCGGCGTGCGTTGCGCTGTCGGGCACGGTGAGCGATCCGGTAGCAACGCAGCTGGTGCGCCTGCTGCGTGCGGAGGACATGAACATCGCCCATGTGGCGCCTTGGCTGCAGAACTCGATCGTGGAGATCGACGGGCAGACCTTCCCGATCTTCTCCGCTCGCCAGGAGCAGATCGGCCACGCGTTGAAGTCGCTGTCTTCGATCGGTGTGCAAGAGGTCGGCGCGGTGTTCGCCTCGCGCCGGGAGCACGGGCTGTACCGCGACGATGCAGCCCGCATCGCCAGCGCGATGAAGCTCAGGCTGCGCAGCTACCCGGGCAACGTTCCCCTGACCCAGCTGGGCCAGCAGATGGACCAGGCAACGCCGGCGGTGCTGCTGTTCATCGGCGGCACCCCCGAGCTGGTGCAGTTCACCCAGGGGCTGGACCGGCAGGCCCGACAGCGCTACGTGGTGGCGCTGGCCGACGTCAACCTGCAGACCGTGCTGCAGATGGGCGGCGCGCGATCGACGCCGGTCATCGTCACCCAGGCGGTGCCGGCCGTCAGCGCCTCGTCACTGCCGATCGTGCGACGCTACCGCGAGGTGATGTCGCGCCTGTTCGACGAGCCGCCGGTGGCCCTCAGCCTGGCCGGCTTCATCGCTGCGCGGTACACCTACGAAGTCCTGACCGGGATCGAGGGGCCTGTCAATCGGGCCACAGCGCTGGCCGCATTCCAGAAGCGCAGCGCACTCGACCTGGGTGGATATCCGGTCCGATTCGATGAAAACCACCGCAGCGCCGGCTACGTCACGCAAAGCATGCTCACCCCCGACGGACGGGTGGTGGGCTGAGCCTGCAGGGGCCCACGCCTGCGGCGCCGATGATATGCTGGTCCACGCGCCCCGAAACCCCGATTCATGCAAAACGGAACCCTGCTCGCCGCTGTCGATCTCGGGTCGAACAGCTACCGCCTCGAAATCGGTCGCCTCGACCACGGGCAGATCCACCGCACCGAATACCTGAAGGAAACTGTGCGCCAGGGCAACGGCCTGGACGAAGCACGCAACCTCACGCCCGAGGCGATGCAGCGCGGCTGGGACTGCCTAGCCCGCTTCGGCGAGCGGCTGGCGGGCTTCAAAAGAACACAGGTCAGGGCGGTGGCCACCCAGACTTTGCGAGAGGCGCGCAATCGCGAAGAGTTTCTGGTGCGCGCTTACAAAATCCTCGGCTTCCCGATTGATGTCATTTCGGGCCGTGAAGAAGCCCGTTTGATTTACCAGGGTGTCGCTCATATGTTGCCCCAGTCAGATGAGCGGCGGCTGGTAGTGGATATTGGCGGACGCTCAACAGAAATGATTCTGGG
>JANXVP010000064.1 GCA_025351615.1 Ramlibacter sp.
GCCGACGTCGACGGCTCGCACATCCAGGTGCTGCTGCTGACGCTGTTCTTCCGCCATTTTCCCAAGCTGATCGAGACCGGCCATCTGTACGTGGCGCGGCCGCCGCTGTTTCGCGTCGACGCGCCGGCCCGGGGCAAGAAGCCCGCGTCCAAAAGCTATGCACTGGATGCAGGCGAGTTGACGGCAATTCTCGACAAATTGCGCAAGGAAGGGGTGAAGGAAGGCGCGTGGAGCATCAGCCGCTTCAAGGGCCTGGGCGAGATGAGCGCGGAACAATTGTGGGAAACCACACTCAATCCGGATACCCGACGCCTGCTGCCGGTGCAGCTGGGCGCAACCGATTTCCTGCAGACCGAGAACCTGATCACCAAGCTCATGGGCAAGGGCGAAGCCGCCTCGCGCCGCGAGCTGATGGAATTACACGGGGACGCCGTGGAAGTCGATATCTAGAACCCACTCGCAACTGATGACCGCCGCCAACTTTGCAGCCAGTTCACCCTCACGCACTTCCGTGCGCGTGCGATTGCGTCCCACCATGAGCAGCGACCTCGAATTCGTGGTGTCGCTGGAAAGCGATCCGGCCAATCTGCCGTTCATCACGCCGTGGGAGCGGACCCAGCACGAAGCCGCGATTCGCTTCCCGGATTTCCGCCACTTCATCATCGAGGGCGGCGATGGACTGGACGCGGTCGGCTTCGTGATCCTGATCGGCTGCCGAAGCCAGCACCAGTCGCTCGAACTCAAGCGGATGGTCATCAACAACAAGGGGGCGGGGTTCGGTCGCGCTGCCCTGCGGGTGGCCAAGAAGGTGGCGTTCGACGACCTCGGCGCGCATCGCCTGTGGCTGGACCTGAAGGCCGGCAACAGCCGGGCGCAGGCGCTTTACGACAGCGAGGGATTCGTCGTCGAAGGCCGGTTGCGCGACGCCGTGAAATCCGGTGCGGGATTCGAGTCGCTGCTCGTGATGTCGATGCTGCAATCCGAGTTCGCCGGCCGGCGTGGCCTGGGCCTGGAGATGCACGCATGACGGTGGCGGTGCGCGCGCGGTCCCTGCTGGTGGGGGGACTGCTGCTGGTGGCCGGCCTGGTTCCCGCGGCTGCGCATGCGGATGTCTGGGGCTACATCGACGACAAAGGCGTCGCCCATTTCGCCGTGGACAAGGTGGACGAGCGCTACCAGCTCTTCTACCGCGGCGGCGAAAGCTTCGACACCTCGCGCGGCATCGCTATCGGCAAGCCCGTCGCGACGCCGGCCGCGCCGCCTCGCCTGCTCGCCTTCTTCGAGGCGGCGCCCGGCTACCAGCAGGTGCGCAAGCACCTGCACGATGCGTCGAGCGCGCACGGCATCGACTACGAACTGCTGCAGGCACTGATTGCGACGGAGTCAGGCTTCGATAGCGCCGCCGTGTCGCCCAAAGGCGCGATCGGGTTGATGCAGGTGCTGCCGGCGACCGCCCAACGCTATGGCCTGGCGGGCGACCGCAAGATGTCCCTGCAACAGAAGCTGGCCGATCCGCGCACCAACATCCGCGCCGGCACCCGCTACCTGAGCGACCTGCTGCGGCTGTTTCCGGGCCAGCTGGACTTGGCGCTGGCCGCTTACAACGCGGGCGAAGGCGCGGTGCAGCGGGCTGGCAACCGCATCCCGAATTTTCGCGAAACGCAGAACTACGTGAAGACCGTGATGCAGCTGTATGGAGTGCTCAAACCCCGATCGACACTGCAAGCGGTGGCTGGCCGCGCGCCGGTGCGCATCAGGATGGAGTTGCCGGTCGGCGGCGGGTACGCGGAAACGGCGCCGGTCGGCGGCGCCGTGGGCCGAGGCAACCTGCCGCGGTCGATGCCGCTCGCGGCCGCGACCAGCGAATCGTCGTTCGAGCGTGATTGACAGCGCTCGTTCGATTCGGACCGGCGTGAGCGTGGCGTGCACGGAGCGGTCGTCGTGATCGCCGGCATCGACTTCGGGCGGTTCGACCAGTCCATTGCGTTGGGCCTGCTCACCGGCGCCAAACTGCGCGACCTGGTCTCGCATGTCGGTGCGATCCGCACCCAGCGCCTGTGGCTGTTCCGCGTGAGCGCGTGGCTGCTTCCCCTGCTTGCCGCGGTGAACGCAGCCAGTATTCGCGTGCATGCCCGTGGCACGTTCGATCCGCTGACCGGGCTGGCGACGCCGCTGGTTTTCCATCAACGTGTTCACGCCGTGCGCAACCTGATCCGACGCCATGGCCGTCCGAGCGTGCTGCTGCTGGTGGACATCGAAAACCTGGCCGTGCCGGTCAACGATGTTCCGGCGCAGCGTTTGCTGCAGCGGATGGCGGCGCGGCTCGACGCGGAGCTGGAGAAGGCCAGCGAACGGCGGATCGTCACAATCACGGCGGACGACCTGAGCTGAGCCTTCGCAGTCCGTCCAGTTTCGACTTTTTCATTTCCGGCCATCCATGGACCAAGACCTGCTTTCCACCGACATCGACGACACCGGGCTCGACCTCGCGACCTACGCGCAGCGCGCCTATCTCGAATATGCGCTGAGCGTCGTCAAGGGCCGGGCCCTGCCCGACGTCTGCGACGGCCAGAAGCCCGTGCAGCGGCGCATCCTGTATTCGATGTCCCGCATGGGGCTGGGCTTCGGCGGCGCCACCGGCGCCAGGCCTGTCAAGTGCGCGCGCGTGGTCGGCGACGTGCTGGGCCGCTTCCACCCGCACGGCGACCAGGCCGCGTACGACGCGCTGGTGCGGATGGCGCAGAACTTTTCGCAGCGCTATCCGCTCATCGACGGCCAGGGAAACTTCGGCAGCCGTGACGGCGACGGCGCTGCTGCGATGCGCTACACCGAGGCGCGGCTGGCGCGCATCACCAGCCTGCTGCTCGACGAGATCGACGAAGGCACGGTCGATTTCATTCCCAACTACGACGGCAGCACGCAGGAGCCGCAGCAGTTGCCGGCGCGCCTGCCGTTCACGCTGCTCAATGGGGCCAGCGGCATCGCGGTTGGCCTGGCCACGGAGATTCCCAGCCACAACCTGCGTGAGATCGCCGACGCTTGCGTCGCGCTGATCAAGACACCCAAGCTCACCGACGACGAATTGTTCGCCATCGTTCCGGGTCCGGACTACCCTGGCGGCGGCCAGATCATCAGCCCTGCGATCGACATCGCCGAAGCGTACCGTGGCGGGCGCGGATCTCTCAAAGTCCGGGCCCGCTGGAAGATCGAGGATCTGGCGCGCGGCCAGTGGCAGCTGGTGGTGACCGAGCTGCCGCCCGGCGTCAGCTCGCAGCGGGTGCTGGAGGAAATCGAGGAACTCACCAACCCGAAGGTGCGGGCCGGCAAGAAGGCGCTGTCGACTGAACAGACCCAGCTCAAGCAGACAGTGCTTTCGGTACTCGACGTCGTGCGCGACGAATCGAGCAAGGACGCTGCGGTGCGGCTGGTGTTCGAGCCCAAGACCAGCCGCATCGAGCAGCAGGAGCTGATCACGATCTTGCTCGCGCACACCAGCCTCGAAAGCTCTTCGCCGATCAACCTGACCATGGTCGGCCTCGATGGCCGGCCGGTGCAGAAGTCGATGCGACAGATGCTGGCCGAGTGGATCGAGTTCCGCCAGCAGACCATCCAGCGCCGCTCGCAGCACCGGCTGGGCAAGGTGCTGGACCGCGTGCACATCCTTGAGGGCCGGAAGCTGGTGCTGCTCAACATCGACGAGGTGATCGCGATCATCCGCCGCAGCGACGAGCCGAAGGTGGCGCTGATCGCGCGCTTCAAGCTCAGTGAGCGGCAGGCTGAAGACATCCTGGACATCCGGCTGCGCCAGCTCGCGCGGCTGGAGGCCATCAAGATCGAGCAGGAGCTCAAGGAGCTGCGCGACGAGCAGAAAAAACTCGAGGAAATCCTGGGCAGCCCCGCGGCCTTGCGGCGCTTGATGGTCAGGGAGATCGAGGCTGACGCAAAGCTGTTCTCCGATCCCCGCCGCACCCTGATCCAGGCGGAAAAACGGGCTGTGGCGGAAGTCAAGGTCGTCGACGAGCCCGTCACCGTGGTGGTCTCGCAGAAGGGCTGGGTCCGGGCCCAGAAAGGCTGGGTGCGCGATCGCAACGCAGGCGCAGCGGCGGCACCGCCCGACTACGCGTTCAAGGCCGGCGACGAGCTGTACGGAGCCTTTGAATGCCGGACGGTCGACATGCTGCTGGCCTTCGGCAGCAATGGCCGCGTCTATTCCGTGCCAGTTTCGATGTTGCCCGGCGCACGAGGCGATGGCCAGCCGGTGACGACCCTGATCGAGCTGGAGCCTGGCACGCACCTGACGCATTACTTTGCGGGCGCTGCGGGAGCCTGGCTGCTCCTGAGCGGTTCGGGCGGCTACGGCTTTCTCGCGACTGTGGAGAACATGGTGTCGCGGCTGAAGGCGGGCAAGGCGTTCGTCAGCCTCGGCGAAGGCGAGACGGTGTGCCGGCCGTCGGCAGCCAACGTCCCGCCACAGGTGACAGCCACGCATGTGGCCTGCGCCTCGACGGGAGGCCGGATCCTGACGTTCGAGATCGGCGAACTCAAGCCGATGGCCAACGGCGGCCGGGGCCTGATGCTGATCGACCTCGAGCCCAGGGACACGCTCGCCGGCGCCGCCGCGTACAGCCGCAGCGTGAAAATTTCCGGGATCGGCCGCGGCGGCAAGCAGCGCGAGGAGACGCTTGAAATCCGGTCTCTCAACAACGCCAGGGCGGCCCGTGGAAGAAAGGGCAAGGCTGCCGATCTCGGCTTCAAGCCGCTCGCGATCGAACGGGTCGAGTAGCGTGCCGCTGAAAGGCTGGCGGTCCGGCAGGTGACAATCACGGCAATGAGCGGACCACGGCTGAAAGTCATCGAGAGGGATACGTTGTGGGACCGGGCCTATCTCGCGCTGCGGTCCGCGCTGCTGGCCGGGCGTTTTGCGCCGGGCGACCGGGTGGTGCTGCGCGAAGTTGCGGACGAACTTGGGATCAGCCTCACGCCGGTCCGCGACGCGGTGAACCGCCTGATCGCGGAGAAGATTCTTGCGCGCGGCGGCGTCGGGCCAGGCGGCGGTGCGACGGTGCCGCTGCTCGACGCCAACCAGTTCAGCCAGTTGATGACGATTCGCAGCAGCCTCGAGCCGGTCGCCGCTGCAGCGGCCGCGGCCTACGCCACCCCGGCGGAACTTGACGCTGTAGAGGCTTGTCTGGTGGCGATGAGGCGCTCCGTCAAGGAGAAGCGCACGCCAACTTACCTCAGCGCGCATCACCAGTTCCACTTCAGCATCTACCGCATGTGCCGGATGCCGATCATCGAGGAGATCATCGAAAGCGCGTGGCTGCGGTGCGCGCCGACGCTCACCCTGGCGTTGCCGGAATACGTCCCGGGCCTGCAACGATTTCCCTCCCACGTGGCGACACTCGAAGCCCTGCGCAGCCACGATGGTGAGGCGGCTGCCGCTGCCATCCGGGGCGACATCGAGAGCGCGCGCCAGGACATCTGCGCATTGCTCGATAAGTCCACGCAGCGCTGAGGCGGCTGACCTGTGCTAGCATTGTTGTTTGTTATAACAATGCTCAGCCCCAACTGGAAGGTGACACGATGGCGCTCGATTTGACATTCAGGATAGTTGTCCGACTGGCAGCGGCCTGCCTGGCGGCGGCTTGCGTTGCGGGCGGAGCCGCGGAGCCGTTTCCGCACAAGGAAATCCGCTTCATCGTGCCCTGGAACGCGGGGGGCTCCAACGACATCGCCGCGCGCACGCTCGGCCATCTCCTCGCCGAACAGGGGGTGCGGGTCATCGTAGAAAACGTCCCCGGGGCGACTGGATCCATCGGCATGGCGAAAGTTGCCAACGCCGAACCGGACGGGTACACGATCGGCATGGGGACCAGTTCCACACTCGCGCTGGTGGCCCAGAACCTCACCACTTTGCGCAACGAGCAGTTCGCTCCTATTGCGCGGGTCACGATCGACCCGCTGATCCTGCTCGTTCCGGCGGGCAGCCCCTACGGCACCCTGGAAGCTTTCATCGGCCACCTGAAGAAGAATCCGGGCAAGGTGTCGATCGGCACGCCTGGCAACAACAACCTGAATCACATCTTCGCGGTGATGAGCGGGCGAGCCGCCGGCGTGGATGTGCTGGCCGTGCCGTATACCGGCGGTTCCAAGGTGATCGCGGACCTTTCCGGCAAGCAGATCGATGCCGCGGTCCTGAAACCATCCGAAAGCAAGGCACAGATCGATGGCGGCCTGGTCAAGCCGATCGCGGTGTTCGCCAACGAGCGGCTGAAGGCGCTGCCCGACGTGCCGACCTTCAAGGAGAAGGGCTTCGACATTTTCCCTTACGGGCCGTTGGTGCAGATGGCGTACATCGTCGCTCCGGCCGCGACGCCATCAGCGGTCCGCGAACGCCTGATCGCCATTTTCGGCAAGGCGATCCAGAGCGAGAAGTTCAAGGCCTCCGCCGAAGCAGGAGGCGCGGTGGTGGACGACCTCACCGGCGCGGCACTGGTGCGGGAAATCAACAGCGTTCAGAAGTCGCTGAACGAAGTCGGAAAAAAAGTGTTTGTCGCGGAGAAAAAGTGAACGCAGCCATGAGCCCCATCAAGAAAGTCAGCTGCCACGTAGTCTCAGCGCCGGTGGAACGTCCCTTCACCTCGTCGCGCGGCTGGCTGTACAAGACCCGCGGCTCGTGCATCGTCGAGATCGAGACCGCCGACGGCATCACCGGCTGGGGCGAGTGCTATGGCCCGGCCGCGGTGGCCAAGGCCTACATCGAGACGCAGTTCGCGCCACGCATCATCGGCCGCGACGCCTTCGACGTGGAGGTGATCTGGGAGGACCTCTATAACCGCATCAAGGACTACGGCGGACGCGGCATGGCGACGTCGGCCTTGAGCGGCATCGACATCGCCTTGTGGGACATCATCGGCAAGTCCTGCGGCAAGCCGATCCACAAACTGATCGGCGGCGCCCAGCGGACCGAAGTGACGGCCTACGCCACCGGCCTGTATTTCATCGACATGGACCGCCTCGTCGAGGAGGCGGTGGAAGAAGCGCGCGAGTATGTGGAGCAGGGCTTCGTCGCCGTCAAGATGAAGATTGGCCTGGGCGACCAGAAGCTGGACATCCGACGCGTTGCTGCCGTGCGCGACGCGATCGGCGCCGACGTGCGCTTGATGGTCGACGCCAACCATTGCCTGACGGTGCCGCAGGCGATCCGGATCGGCCGTGAACTCGAGAAGCTCGACGTCGAGTGGTTCGAGGAGCCGATCTCGCCGGAGGACGTCGATGGCTACGTCGAAGTCACGCGGGCGCTGGACATGGCGGTGGCCGGCGGCGAAAACGAATTCACGCGGTGGGGCTTCCGCGACCTGGTGGTGCGCAAGGCGATGGACATCATCCAGCCGGACGTGTGCGCCGCCGGCGGCATCAGCGAATGTCGCAAGATCGCCACGCTGGCAAGTGCCCATGGCGTCGAATGCGTGCCGCATGCCTGGGGTTCGGCCATCGGCCTGGCTGCCACGCTGCAGTTCCTGGCGGCGCTGCCCGACCAGCCGCCGAGCTTCCGTCCCACGCCGCCGCTGCTCGAATTCGAGCAGTGCGAGAACCCGTTTCGCGACCATCTGTCACGCGAGCCGATCGTGCAGCACCGCGGCAAGGTGCAGATCCCGACCGGCCCAGGCCTGGGAATCGAGATCGACCGGGCTATCCTCGATCGCTACCGCGTCGCCTGAGCGCTCGCCATGCGCTTCATCACGTTTTCGGATGCTCCTGGTCGCGCGGTCGCGGGGCTGCTCCGGGGGGACCAGGTCATCGACCTCTCGCACCGTGCGTGCCGTGCGGTGATGGGCGACACTGCACCGGCTCTCGACGTGCTGGTGGAGCAGGGGCTGCAGGGCTGGTCACGGCGCTTGGCCGAGGCCGTGTTCGATGCGGATGCGATCCGGCCGCTGTCGCAGGTCCGGCTGCTGGCACCGTTGCCGCGCCCGGGCAAGATCGTCGGCGCCGCCTTCAACTTCACCGACGCGCTGGCCGAGCGCGGCATGGCGCTTCCGCCCGAGCCCGTGATCTTCGTGCGCTCAGGTTGCACTGTGATCGGGCCGGGGGAGCCGATCCTGATTCCGCCGGACGTGGGCAATGTGGGGTATGAGGCCGAACTGGCCGTGGTGATCGGGCGGCGCGCGCTGCGGGTCGCACCCGAAACCTCCATGCGCTACGTAGCCGGCTACACCGCCCACAACGACGTGAGCGGCAGCGGGCTGGTCAGGCAGGACGGCGGCAACTTCGTGCGCGGCAAGAATCTGCCGGCGTCGGCGCCGCTGGGTCCCTGGCTGGCGACGCCGGACGAAGTGCCGGACCCGTACGCGGTCGGCATCCGTCTCGACGTCGACGGGCGGCTCTTGCAGAATGGCTCGACTGCGACGATGCTGTTCAATATCGCCCACCTGATCTCCTACATTTCGTACCGCATGCCGCTGGAGCCCGGTGACGTGATCGCCACCGGGACGCCCGCGGGCGTGGCGGCGATGCACGAGCCGCCTGGCTGGCTGATGCCGGGTTGCACCGTGTCGATCGAACTCGAGGGGCTGGGCCGCCTGTCCAACCCGATCCACGCCGGAGCGCCATTCCTTGACCAATAAACCACGGGTCCTGCTGACCAATCCGATTCACCCGCTGCTGCTGCCCCTGCTCGCGCAGCATTGCGACGTGGTGCTGGCGCCCGACACTACGGCGGCGACGCTGGCCCGGCTGGTCGTCGACGCCGATGCCCTGATCGTGCGGGCTCAGCTCGCACCCGACCTGTTCGAGCACGCCCAGCGGCTGCGCGCAGTGGTTCGCCACGGCGTCGGCCTGGACATGATCCCCGTCGAAGCAGCAACAGCGCGCGGGATCCCGGTGGCCAATCTGCCGGGCTCCAACACGCAGGCGGTGGTGGAATACTGCGTTGCCGCGATGCTGCACCTGCGGCGCAGGCTGGCCCCGATCGACGCGAAGTTGCGCAGCGAAGGCTGGGCGGCTGCGCGGCCACTTGCCGATAGCGGTACAGAACTCGGCGGCAGTGTCTGCGGCATTGTCGGCATCGGTGCCGTCGGCGGCCGGCTGGCACATATCGCTTCCGCGCTCGGCATGCGCGTGCTCGGTCTCACGCGCCGGCCGGGCGGCCTGCCCGCGCACGTCGAAGCGGCGGACAAGGCGCAGCTGTTCCGGCAGTCCGATGTGGTGGTGCTGGCCTGCCCGCTGAACGAGCAGACCCGCGGCCTGGTCGATGCTGAAACCGTCGCGTCGATGAAGCCCGGCGCGCTCCTGATCAACGTGGCCCGGGGGCCGGTGATCGACACCGACGCCGTGCTTGCCGCGTTGCGGGATGGGCACCTCGGCGGGGCCGCGTTCGACGTGCATGACCGGCAGCCGTTGCGCGGCGACGAGTCGCTGTTCGGCGCGCCCAACCTGTTGCTGACGCCGCACGTGGCCGGCATCACGGCCACCAGCATGCGCGCCATGAGCGAGGGCGCCGTGGCGACGGTGCTCGCGCTGCTGCGCGGCGAAAGGCCGGCGAACGTCGTCAATCCGCAAGTGTTCCAGTAACCGCACCTCCCCACCAGGCAGCTCCCATGCGCATCGCAGACATCCGTGCCGTCCCGATTTCATTTCCGGTTCCCGCTGACAAATCCGTGACCCTGGGCATCGGCCGCAGTGTCAAGCGCGATTCGGTGCTGGTGCGGGTCGAAACCGACCAGGGCCATGTCGGCTGGGGCGAGGCGCACCACGGTCGCTGTCCCGGCGCGATCGCGAAACTGATCGACACGACGATTCGCGAGCTGGTGCTCGGCTTCGACGCGTATGACGTCGCCGGCGTGTGGGCGCGCGTCTACAGGATGCAGCTCGCCAGCCACGGAATGGGCGCGGCGGCGGCGCTGGCGCTGAGCGGGCTCGACATGGCCTTGTGGGACCTGCGTTGCCAGGCGACAGGCTGGCCGCTGTACCGCTTGCTGGGCGGAACCTCCAGGCCGATCAAGGCCTATGCCGGCGGCATCGCGCTCGGCTGGCAGGAACCGTCCGCGCTGGTCGAGGAAGCGCTGCGGCACATTGCCGACGGCTACCACGCACTGAAGCTGCGCGTCGGGGACACGGCGGCGCGCGACATCGCCCGTGTGCGGGCGGTGCGTCAGGCCGTGGGCGCCGAGATCGACATCCTGGTCGACGCCAACACCAATTACACCGTCGACGACGTGCGCAAGGTGATGCCGGCATTCGAGGAAGCGGTGGTCGGCTGGCTGGAAGAACCGTTTCCGCCGCAGGACAGGCGTGCCTACCAAATTGCGGCCACATTGGGCCGGGTGCCGCTGGCTGCCGGCGAGAATCACTACACCCGCTACGAGTTCGCCACGCTGCTGGAAGATGGGCACGTTCAGTTCGTCCAGCCCGACCTCTCCAAAACCGGCGGCGTGACCGAGGCGATGCGGATTGCCGCCATGGCCAGCGCGCACAAGCTCACCGTCAACCCGCACACGTCGGCAACGGCCATCAACATGGCCACGACCATCCACTTCCTTTGCGGGGTCGACAACCCGGGCTATTTCGAGGGCGACGTCACCTCGCTGAATCCGTTCCGCGACCAGCTGGCGGACAAGGCGCCCTACGGCCTCGACGACAAGGGGTGTGTGCGGCCGCACGAGGGCGTCGGCATCGGCCTGAAAATCGACCTGGACTTCATCGCCGAACACCCGCTGATCGAAGGGCCCTGCTACGTTTGACCCGGCGAAGCCAGATCGGGCGAAGCGCTGACCGTCGTCATCGGCGCAGGACGACAGGGCGCCCAGCCGCAGCGCGCCAAGGTAGGACATCTCTTCAATGGTGACGCATGCACTTGCCGACGACACATCCACGCCAGTTTTTCCTGGCCCTGCTGGCAGCCGCAGTGCTGGCCGCAACGTCCTTCAGCGCCCAGGCAGCGCACTCGGGCGGCCACCGCCACAAGACAACGGCAGCAAAGCCCGCAAGCGTTCCTGCGGACGCGGCTGATCACGCGAGCCGCCTGAACGCCGACATGGCCACGCCGCAGCTTGCTGTCGGCGCGCGCGGCGCTGCCGTGGTGCGTGCCCAGATTCTGCTGGACCGGTCGTGGTTCTCACCCGGAGAGATCGACGGCAGTTTCAGCAGCAACATGCAACGCGCGGTCTCCGGCTACCAGCTGTCACGCGGCCTGCCCACCTCCGGGAAGATCGACGCAGCCACCTGGGAGGCGATGGGCAACAACGCGCCGCCGCTGTTCGCCGCTTACACCCTCACGGCCGAAGACGTGGCGGGCCCCTTCGAGAAGCTGCCGGCCGACCCGATGGAGCGGGGCAAGCTGCAGGCGCTTGGCTACGAGTCGCTGCAGGAAGCGTTGTCCGAACGTTTTCACATGAGCCCCAGACTGCTGGCGGATCTGAACCGCGGGCGCTCCTGGGCAGCGGGAGACACGATCGTCGTGACCGATGTTGCCAATGGCGTGCAGAAGCTCGGCCCGGCCGTCTCTCTACGGATCGACAAGTCCGACAAGATGCTTTACCTGCTCGGCACCAAGGGCATGTTGATGGCCGGCTTTCCGGTCAGCTTCGGCGGCCTGAAGGATCCGCTGCCGGTGGGCCGCATGAAAATCACCAGCGAGGTGAAGAATCCCCCGTTCACCTACAACCCCGAGCTGCTGAAGTCGGCCAAGCCAACGGACGTCAAGACGACGTTGCCGCCGGGCCCGAATAATCCGGTGGGTGTGATGTGGCTGGGTCTGAGCAAGCCGCACTGGGGCATTCACGGGACCAATGAGCCGTCGCAGATGGCCAGGGTGGACACCAACGGCTGCGTGCGGATGACAAACTGGGATGTCCTGCGAGTGGCTTCGCTGGCCAGGACGGGGCTGCCGGTGGATGTCCAGGAATAGCCTTCTGCGTTGCGGCTGCGTGCTGCTCGTGGTGCTCTTGCACGGCTGTAGCCGCGAGCAGCAGCGCACTGTGGTGCTCGATCCATCGACGGGAAGGCCAGTGGCTTCTGCGCCTTCCGCATTCGCGCCTTCCGCTCACACGCAGCCGGCGCCGACACAACCGGTGCCCGCAGAACCGGCGTCATTGCAACCGCCGGCGATCCAGCCAGGTGCCCACACCAAGGCATCCGAGCCTGCATCGACTGATGCGGCCTTGTCTGCGCAGGCGCCCGACGGCACCGACGGCTATGCGTTGCTGGCCGCGCGCCGCCCGATCATCCCGGTGGAAGGGATTGCTGCAAGTGCTCTGCAGAACAACTATGACCAGGTTCGGGGCCCGCGTCGCCACGAAGCCATCGACATCATGGCGGCGCGGGGAACCCGTGTCTTGGCGGTGGACGACGGCAAACTGGTCAAGCTGTTCACCAGCGTCCCGGGCGGCATCACCGCCTACCAGTTCGATCCGCAGGGACGGCTGGCCTACTACTATGCGCACCTCGACCGCTATGCGCAGGGCCTGCGGGAAGGCATGGAGCTGAAACGCGGCGACCTGATCGGCTACGTCGGAAGCACCGGCAATGCCTCGGCCGAAGCGCCGCACCTTCATTTCGCGGTGTTTCGGCTCGGACCTGAGCAGCAGTGGTGGAAGGGCGAGCCGCTCAATCCCTATCCGGCGCTGCGTGCCGCGGGTGGTGCAACGGCGGCCAGATAGGGTCGCGAATCAACCGATCTCGGCAATCAGTTCGATTTCCACACACGCACCCATCGGGATCTGGGCCACGCCGAAGGCGCTACGCGCGTGCTGCCCGGCGTCGCCGAAGACGCTGCCGAACAGCTCGCTCGCACCGTTGGTCACGAGGTGCTGCTCGGTGTAGTCCCCGGTCGAATTGACCAGGCTCATCAGCTTGACGATGCGCTTGATCTTGTTGAGGTCGCCGATGGCTGCGTGCAGCGTGCCCAACAGGTCGATGGCGATGGCGCGTGCCGCATGCTTGCCTTCGTCAGTGCTCATGTTCTTGCCGAGTTGGCCGACCCAGGCCTTGCCATCCTTCTTGGCAATGTGGCCGGAGACGAACACCAGGTTTCCGGTCCGCACGAACGGCACATAGGCAGCAGCAGGGGCGGCCACTGGCGGCAAAGTGATGCCAAGGTCCTGCAATTTGTCGTAAACGCTCATGAAAGCTTCCTTCGTGGATGAAAGCAGATTGTCAGCGGATTGCGTCGGCGGCGGCGCCTGCTTCGACTGGCGCCACCGTCACCGCGACGTTGAGCGTGTGGTGGGCGCCGCCATGGATGACGCCGCGGATCGGCGAGACATCCGAGTAGTCGCGGCCGGTGGCGAGCCGGACGTAATCTTCACCCGGCATGCGGTCATTGGTCGGATCGAGGTCGGCCCAGACGCCGGGCTCTGCCTGCGTGCCAGGCAGGTAGACCGACACCCACGCATGCGAGGCATCGCTCCCGACCAGCCTGGGCTGGCCCGGTGGCGGCTCCGTCAGCAGGTAGCCGCTGACGTAGCGCGCGGGCAGGCCCAGGCTGCGCAGGCAGCCCAGCATGATGTGCGCGAAGTCCTGGCAGACGCCCTTGCGCATCTCCAGCGCTTCGAGCGCCGGCGTGCTGATGTCGGTGGCCTCGGTCTCATAGGTGAAATCCTCGTGGATCCGGCGCATCAGGTCGCAGGACGCCTCCCACAACGGCCGGTCCGGCGCGAAACAGGGGCGGGCATAAGCCAGGAATTGCTCATGGCGCGGCACATAAGGTGAGGCGAAGACGAATTCGCTGGCCGGGTCCCATGCGGCGCCGCGGTGGTAGCGCATCCGCTCGCGTGCGACTTCCCATGACACGCTGTCCCCCGGCTTTGAGGGCAACTGTGTCGCCACCACGCTGTCCGCCACCACGCTGAGTTCGTGGTGTGCCCCGGCCAGGCTGAAGAAAGCGCGGGTATTGCCGTAGACGTCGGTGGTCTCGCTTTGTTGCGCGGGCTGCGGCACGACGATGAGGCGGTGGCTGAGCACCTGCTGCTGGGCGTCATGCCGCGGCTTCAGGTGGGCCATGTGCTGCGCGGTCTTGACCGGCGGCAGGTAGTCGTAGGCGGTTTCGTGGATGACGCGTAGCAACATGTTTGGTCCGGTTTACGCGCCGACGCTCTGACGGGCTTCGCCGGAGTGGGTGAAGTAGCGGGCGCCGAGATCGTCGGAGAGCTTGTACGCGGCGTCGCTGCACAGTGCGAGCAACTCGAGCAGCTTGCCGTAGCGGCCGTCTTCCTCGCGCTCGCAGATGTCCTGCAGCAGCCACATCTGCGGGTCCGGGACCGTCAGCGCGATCTCGGGCATCTTGCCGGGCGCGCTGCCGGCCAGCTTAGCCAGTCGCCCGCGCAGCGTCTGCGCGACCCAGCCGAGCGAGCGCGGGTTGTCGCGGTCCAGCACCAGCAGGTCGAGCAGAGCGGGGATGTCATGGCGCTGCTGATACTGGGCATGGAAAGTGATGGTGCTGTCGAACAGCGCGATCAGCGCCTCGAAACCGCCTTCGTCGAACACCGACCCCGTGTCGAACGCATGCGCCAGGGCCGAGGCCAGGAAGCCCAGCCGCTCCAGATGCCGGCCGCTGGACAACAGGCGCCAGCCGTCGTCGCGTGTCATGCGGTCGGTCTGCGCGCCGGTCATCGCGGCCGTGTGGCCCGACAGGCTTTCCAGCACACGCAGGGCATCGACCGAGGAGTAATCGCCGTCATTGGAGAGGCAGGCGCACTCCACTGTGAACTGCTCTTCGGCCCGGACGATGACGTTCCACTGCTCCAGCGACAAGCGCTCACGCAACGCGGACGCGGCGCTGCGCAGGCCGCCGAGGTTGTAGCCGACGCTGGTGTGCTCCGGGTCGCACAGCGCCGCGATCAGGGACCGCTCGAAGACACGGCGCGCCTGCGTGGGTGGCGGGACCGCGGGGAGCACCAGCGCGTGCGCTACGGCCAGTTCGCCCAGCCAGGCCAGCAGCGGCTGCGAGCCCTGGTCTTCGCCATTGAGGCTTTCCAGCGCCAGTCGGGCCAGCCGGGTCGTGTTTTCGGTGCGCTCGGTGTAGCGTCCCAGCCAGAACAAGTTCTCGGCGGCGCGGCTGGTGGTGCTGTTGCGGCTGCGGTGCGAAATGGTGGCTGCCGGCTGCTCGTGCTGCAGCAGGCTGCTCGCATCGACCTCGCCTTGGGTCATTACCCAGGTGTCGGCGCTGCTGCCGCCGCGCTGCATCGACGCGATCTCGAGTTCGGGGCTGGCGATCCGCGTCAGGCCGCCGGGCAGCACGCGCCATGATTGCGGCCCGTCGGCCACGGCGAACACGCGCAGCATCGCCGAGCGGAGCACGATGCGGTCCCCACCTTTGCTGCTTTCCCAGGTCGGCATCTGCGACAGCGGCAGGTAAGCCTGGACGGTGTATTGCTCACCCTCGCGAACAATGCGGCCGGCCCACTCGTCCAGCTCGCGCCGCGACAGCATCTTGCCGAGCACGGCGCCCGCACCGGGCGTTGCATAGGTGGGCTTGATCACGCAAACGGCCAGCTCGGGCAACACAGATTCGGTCGCTGCCCGCTCGCCGCACCACCAGGTGGCCAGCGACGGCAACTCAAGCTCCTCGCCCAGCAGGTGGCGCGACAACTTGGGCAGGAAGCCCAGCATGGCTGTGGACTCGAGGAAGGCCGACCCCGGCGCGTTCGCCACCAGCAGGTTGCCGGCGCGCAGCACCTGCAGCAGGCCCGGCACGCCGAGACGCGAATCGCTGCGCAGTTCGAGCGGGTCGAGAAATTCGTCGTCCAGGCGTTTGATCAAACCGTGCACCGGCTCCAGCCCCTTGAGGGTCTTGAGATACAGGCGCTGGTTGCGCACGGTGAGGTCGCTGCCCTCGACCAGCGTCAGGCCGAGATAGCGGGCGAGGTAAGCGTGCTCGAAGTAGGTTTCGTTGTACGGGCCGGGCGTCAGCAGCACGATGCGCGGTTCGTCCCGGGTGGGGCACATCTGCTTGATGCCGTCGATCAGGGCGCGGTAGCTGGCGGCCAGCCGCTGCACCCGCAGGTCGCTAAACGCTTCGGGAAACAAGCGCGATGCGATCAGGCGGTTTTCCAGCAGGTAGCCCAGCCCTGAAGGCGCCTGCGTGCGCTGCGACACCACCCACCAGTGCCCATCCGGCCCGCGCGCCAGGTCGAACGCGACGATGTGAAGATGGGTGGCGCCGGGGGGCCGCACGCCGTGCATCGGCCGTAGGTAACCGGGGTGGCCGTGGACCAGCGCTGGCGGAATCAGGTTGCCCGCCAGCAGGGTCTGCGGACCGTAGACATCGGCCATCACGCTGTCCAGCAGTTTGACCCGCTGCAGCACGCCGGTCTCGATCTGCTGCCAGCTTTGCGGCGTGACGATCAACGGAAACAGATCCAGCGACCAGGGCCGTTGCGGCCCGTCGGACTCGGCGTAGACGTTGTAAGTCACCCCGTTGTCGCGGACCTGCCGCTCGAGGTTGGTGGTGCGGCGGTTCAGGTCGAGGAAGCCGTCATGCCCGAGCCGCTCGAAAAAGCGCGACCAGGCCGGCGTCGGCAAGGCGTGGGGTGCGACTTCCAGCAGCGGCGCGTCGGTTGCGGCGGCCACAGGCACCGGGACGCCGCCACGCAACTCGTCGAAGTGACCCGGCGCAGCGGGTGGCGCCAGCGCGGCCGCAAGCGCCGGGGGCGTTTCGTCGGCCCCCTCAGCGAAGAGCGAGTCGGCTGTGTCGTTGGGTTTGTCCACTGTGGGGATTCTCCCATCCCTGCCTCGAGCGGGTCCATCGGGCTGTTGCAGGGGGACGACGGATGTGGACGCTGGTCCTCACGGTTCCTGGTCCCGGTAGGCCAGGCCTTGGCCGGTTCGCAGGACCTTGCGACGAGATTGATCGACCATCATCATGGCAAACAGGGTTCACCCGCACCGAACAACGCCGATCACTCTTTCGGCAGCTTGCCTGCCGCTTGTACTGACTGGCGCTTCGGTGACGCTATCGGTCAGTCTCTTGCCGTTGAGGGGGAGTCCATGTAGGAAGGGTAAGGCGCGTTCATTATTCGAGCGGAATGCGGAAACGCAGCCCAGGAACACTTCCGAACTGAGGCGGCTTTGTGAAGCGTTCTACGAGCACGCCACCATTGGCTTGAATCACCCGCTGCGAACCCAGGTTGTCTGGATCGGTGGTGATCTCGACGAACGCAAGACCGACAGCTTTCGCCTCCGGCAATAGCAAACGGAGTGCAAGTGTGGCGTAACCTTGGCCTTGCTTCCAGGGCACTATTGCATAGCCAATATGGCCCAGGCAGTGCGGCGGCAGCGCCGTGGTGCCAGGTGCCCAGCGAAAGCCGATGCTTCCACAAAACTCTCCATCCCACAGCCAGCGGCGAAACCCGGGGAGACGATTCACAACCGTACCATCTGGGAGCGGGACGGGAGGACCCTTTGCTTCGCGATCCACAAGGCTACTGAGAAATGCTGAGGAATTGGCGTTGATCTGTGCGAGTTCCTCACGGGCCGCGACTTCGCCACGCACGTTGTCGGCTGACCAACCTCGCTCGAGTGCTGCGACATAGCTCGGCAGGTGATCGGATGATGGCCAGACAAGTTGCATAGTGCGGCAGGGGTTTGGTAGCGCCTAACGTCGGACTTGACTGGCGACCGGCGGAGAGTGCAGCGGCGAAGCCGCGCAACGCCGCTGGGCGTCCGGGTCGATCGACCTGTTAGCCCTCGGCTCCCTCGAGCGTGCGCACAGCGATGACATCTCTATCACCGACATGGCGAATGTCTTCCGCGTGAAGCGTAAGCACGGCCTGCGTTCGGCCGAAAGCGGCAACAAACTCGACCTCCATGGCGTCCGGTGCAAGCAATTCGACAATTGCACCCAAGTCGCCGCGACGCAGCCCAGCCTCGGCGATGTCATGAGTAAGAGCGACGGTATCAAGCAATTTGTCCATGGCTTACCCCGGAAATACGGTCACTAGTAGATTGAATCATTGAAATCAACGGTGTAGTCTTTATATGAGGAGGCATGACACCGTTGAAACTGAACGAACAAGAGGCGGCGGAGTTGCGAAGCGTGATGCGTAAGCAAAC
>JANXVP010000067.1 GCA_025351615.1 Ramlibacter sp.
CTGCAACTCGGCAATTCGGGCGGCATTGACGTCGAAACCCAGCACTGGCCGCTGTTTTCCGAATTCGACCGCCAGCGGCAAGCCGACGTAGCCAAGGCCGACGATGCCGATTTTCGCGTTGTTCAGGTTCATTAAGGCGGCTACAGCATGAAATACGCGCTGAGCCGCATGCAATTCTAACGAACCGCGCGTGCGCTCAGATGGCGAAGTCCTCGATCTTTTTTCCCTTGGCCAGCGCCTCGGTGACCCAACGCGGTTTGCGGCCCCGACCGCCGGACCATGTTTCGCCACCAGGCCCGCGATACCGCGCCTTCGCTTTTGGCTTTGCAGGGGCGCCCGAGCTCTTTTTGCGGCGCGTGCCTGTTCCGCTTGCCAACCCCAGGTCGCGCGCACTCAATCCGTACGCCTTCATCTTCTGTTTAATGTCTTCAATGACATCATTCAATTCCTTGACGCGCAAGTCTTCTGCTTCAGCAAGCAGTTTTTCGCCCCGGGCGCGGAGTTCGAGATAGGTGGTCATTGCATTCCTTTGAATTTGAATTGGCAGCGCGAATTATATTGAATTGTTTTGCCAATTCACCGCTTTTCCGCGTTGGTCATGGCGAAGCTCAGATGAACGGGTTTTGGATGAGGAGCCCGTCGATCAGCATTCCACTCTGCATATCTTCAGAAACCAGCAGTTCGGCGCCGGACATGAGCGCCGAGGCGACAATATTGGCGTCATACAAAGACAACTGAAAGCGCTTGGCGATCTCCACTGCCTTTTCATGTGACGCCAGAGTGAGCGGCAGGATGTCGCAAGCCGTCTTGACGGCCAGCAGGAGCTGATCGACTTCTTCCCACGGCATTTTGAGCTTGCGCAGGCAGACAGACACAACTTCATTGAGCACTTGCACACTAATGACGCCGCCCGCCTCCAGGATGGCTTCTGCCCGGTCAGCTTTGGCGGCATCACCGGACAAAAGATACAAAACGATATTGCTGTCGATAAACGGCTTGCTCAAGTGTTGCGCTCTGGTTCGTTGACTTGCAGGCGATCGAAGTGGAAATCAGCTGGCAAACGCCCGCGAAACTGGTGCAAGCGCGCTAACAAATCTTTCGTGCCGGCTTTCTTGCTGACCTCAAAGGTTCTGGCACCGACAAGGTGAAGATCAATCTCTTCACCCTCTTTCAGATCGAGCGCTTGCACCAGGGCGGCGGGGAATCTCACCGCCAGTGAGTTGCCCCATTTTGAAACTTGCATGACTTTCCTCTATTGGATATACAGTTATAAAAGTATATCTTTTTTAATAGAGGAGCGCATGGGCTGTCGCGTTTTCCCCTGTCCTGTTCCAGGCTTGCATCCGCCCCTGTTCGGGAGCATTGTTTGTCTGTCTCACCGACAAGCAAAGGAAACGGCCATGCGCACCCGCCCCTGGATCCACACCATCGTCTCCGCTGTGCTTGTGCTCGGTCTGGCGCCGTCGTCGTCCGCGGCAACGCCGCCTCCCGCTGACCCCCAGGCCATGATCCAGGCCCTCACCAAAGCCAATGCGGCCGTGGTGGGCGTGCAGGTGACAGCGGCAGACGGGGCGCGCTCGGCCGAGACGCTCGGCAAGGAGCGCAGGGGCTCGGGCGTCGTGATCGGGCCGGACGGGCTGATCCTGACCATCGGCTACCTGATGGTCGAAGCCCAATCCATCGAGGTGGTGACGCAGGACAACCGCACGGTCCCGGCCCAAGCTGTCGCCTATGACATCGCCACCGGCTTCGGTTTGATCCGCTCGCTGTTGCCACTCCGCGGCATCGCGCCCGTCAGCCTTGGCAGCCACAGGGACCTGGCCACGGGAGAGACGGTCATGGCTGCCGTCGGTGGTTCCGACGCGGATGTTGCGATGACGCAGCTGGTGAGCAAGCGCCCGTTCTCGGGTTATTGGGAATATCACATCGACACCGCGCTGTTCACCAGCCCGCCGATCGGCAACCACAGCGGCGCCCCGCTTTTCAACCAGCGCGGCGAATTGCTCGGGATCGGCAGCCTGTTCATGGGCGATGTCATGGGTCAAAACCGCCGTATGCCGGGCAATATGTTCGTGCCGGTGGATTTGCTCAAGCCGATCCTGGCGGAGCTGCAGCGGACCGGCAGCACCCGCCAGAGCCATCGGCCGTGGCTGGGACTCACATCCTCGGAGCAAGGCGGCCGGGTCCAGGTGGTGCGCGTGTCGAAGGACAGCCCCGCGCAGTCGGCAGGGATGGGCGCCGGTGACGTGGTGCTGGCGGTGGACGGCGCGACGGTGGCGACGCTCGAAGAGTTCTACCGCAAGCTTTGGGCGCATCCCAATGCGGATGACGAAATCATGCTCACGGTGCTGCAGGGCGCCCAGGTGAAAACGGTGACGCTGCGCGGGGTCGACCGGATGACAACGATGATCAAGCCGGCCGGGATCTAGGTCAGCCGCAGGAGGTGTGATACCCAGGAGCCGTCATCCCCGGCGAGACGGGGCGGGAACCCGCCACGTCATTCCCGCGAAGGCGGGAACCCAGTGCTTCCGCCTTTGAACGCCCTGGATCCCCGCCTGCGCGGGGATGACGATGGCGGGCGGGGATGACGATGGCGGGCGGGGATGACGACGGCGGGGCGGGGATGACGCTTCACAGGGAATGACGTGATTACACAAGCCCATCCGACACCGTCGGGTAGCGCAGCCGCAATCGCAGCTCGTTTTTCAAGCGACGATTGTCCAACCGGCGCGACTCGCCCATGAAACTCAGCAGCATCAGCGGCAATTCGTCCTTGGCGGTGCTGCGCGCAATTCGCCGTGGGCGCGGCAGGCCGTACAGGTCGGCCGCCAGGTCGAAGTACTCGCCCATCTTCAGCGCGCTGTCGTCACTGACGTTGTAGATGCGTTGCGGCCTGCCGCGCCATATGGCAGCGGCCACAGCCCGCGCCAGGTCGTCCGCATGGATGTGGTTGGTGTAGACGTCGTCGGCATGCTCCAGCACCGGCGTTCCCTTGAGCAACCTCTCGCGCGGCGTGCCGCCCTGCCGATCGGGCGCGTAGATGCCGGGGATGCGCAGGATGTTGGCACGCACATGGGCGGCGCGCCCGAAGTGGCGCACTGCCGTTTCGGCATCGACGCGGCGCTGGGCCCGCGGCGTGCCGGGCTGCACGGCCCGGGTTTCGTTGACGCGCTCGCCATGGCAATCGCCGTACACCCCACTGGTCGAGCCATAGACCAGCGAGGCCGGCGGCGTCCTCGATCGCAGGGCGCGCAGCAGGGCGACGGTGCGCAGGTCGCGCCACCACTGCGTCTGGTTGTCGCTTCTGGGCGGTGCGAGATACACCACGCGGGTGGCGATTCCGGCCAGCCGCGCCAATGATCCGGGTTGGTCGAGGTTGCCGCGCAAAGGCGTGATTCCGGCCTGCCTCAGCGTGGCGACCCGTTCTGTCGAGGACGTCAGGGCGATCAACCGCATGCGGCTTTTCAGGAGCCTCGCCACGCGCATCCCGACGTCGCCGCAGC
>JANXVP010000090.1 GCA_025351615.1 Ramlibacter sp.
GGACAAGTTCGTCCTCAAGCAGCAGGAAATGGCCGTCGCGATGCGCCCGGGCCAGGCAGAGTTGCTGAAGACGGTGAACGACTTCGTGGCCAGGAACACCGCCAACGGTGAACTCAACAAGCTGTACCGCAAGTGGCTGGAGCGCGACCTGCCGAAGCTGTGAGCGGGTCAACGGCGAGAGCCATGGCCACCGAGACGCTGCAATCTGCGAAGCCAGGCAGGTCGGCAGAAGGTGAGCCGATCATCCGGATGGAGTCGGTCGCCAAGTGGTACGGCAAGTTCCAGGTCCTCGCGGATATCGATCTGACGGTGCAGCCGGGCGAGCGGATCGTGATCTGCGGGCCCTCGGGCTCGGGCAAGTCGACACTGATCCGCTGCATCAACCGGCTCGAGCCGGTGCAGCAAGGCCGCATTGTGGTCAACGGGATCGACCTCACGGCCGGCAAGCGAAACGTGGATGCCGTCCGCGCCGACGTCGGCATGGTGTTCCAGCAGTTCAACCTGTTTCCGCACCTCACCATCCTGCAGAACTGCACCCTCGCGCCGATGCGCACGCGGGGGCTGGGCCGTGAGGAGGCCGAGACGGTTGCGATGCGCTACCTGACCCGGGTGCGCATTCCCGAGCAGGCTCGCAAGTACCCTAGCCAGCTTTCCGGCGGTCAGCAGCAACGTGTGGCCATCGCGCGCGCATTGTGCATGACACCGAAGATCATGCTGTTCGACGAGCCGACCTCGGCGCTCGACCCGGAGATGGTCAAGGAAGTGCTCGACACGATGATCGGGCTGGCCGATGACGGCATGACCATGCTGTGCGTGACCCATGAGATGGGGTTCGCCCGCAGCGTCGCCGACCGGGTGATCTTCATGGCGGAGGGTCGGATCGTCGAGCAGGCGCCACCAGCGCAGTTCTTCGGCAACCCGCAGCACGAGACCACCCGCAAGTTTCTCGGCCAGATCCTCAGTTCGAACCACGCATGACAGGCGACAGCCCGACAAGCTTCGATGTCGCCACCTTCGGCGAGGCGATGCTACTGCTCGTCGCCGACCAGCCGGGGCCGATCGAGGATGCCAGGGCCTTCTACAAGCGCACGGCGGGCGCCGAGACCAACGTCGCCATCGGGCTGGCGCGGCTCGGACTGAAAGTCGGCTGGGCCAGCCGGCTCGGGAGCGATTCCATGGGCCGCTACCTGCTGGCGGAAATGCAGCGGGAGGGCATCGATTGCTCGCACGTCGTCTGTGACCCCGGCCAGAGCACCGGCTTCCAGTTCAAGGGCCGCGTCACCGATGGCAGCGACCCGCCCGTGGAATACCACCGCAAGGGCTCGGCCGCCAGCCACATGGGGCCGGGCGACGTCGACGTCGCGTGGCTGGTCTCGGCGCGGCATCTGCATGCCACCGGCGTGTTCGCGGCGATCTCCGATACCAGCCTCGAAGCGGCCGGAAAAGCGATCGATGTCATGCGCGCCGCCGGCCGCAGCATCTCCTTCGACCCGAACCTGCGGCCCACGCTGTGGGCGACGCCCGAACGCATGCGCGATCGCATCAATCACCTCGCTGGGCAGGCCCATTGGGTGCTGCCCAGCCTTGAGGAAGGACGGTTTCTCACCGGGGAGCAGACAGCTGAGGGCATCGCGTGCTTCTACCGCAAGCGGGGCGCAGCGCTGGTGGTCGTGAAGCTTGGTGCGCAGGGCGCCTATTTCGATGGCGACGGGGGCGCGGCGTATGTGCCGGGTTTCCCGGTCAGCGAGGTGGTGGACACAGTCGGCGCCGGCGACGGCTTTGCGGTGGGCGTTGTCAGTGCGTTGCTGGAAGGCTGCAGCGTGGCTGGCGCCGTGCGGCGCGGCGCCTGGATCGGCGCCCGGGCTGTGCAGGTTCTGGGTGATACCGAAGGCTTGCCGACCCGGGCTGAACTGGACGCTGCCGGGCTATGAACGCAGCGAGAAAAAACGTCGTGGTGTTCAGGGAATTGCCGCCGGATCAGCTGGCGCGGCTGCAGGCGGCCCACCACGTGACCGTGGCCAACCCGCGCGTGGCGGACCAGAAAGCAGCCTTTGACGCCGCCCTGCCGACTGCGGACGGGCTGATCGGATCGAGCCTGGCCGTTTCTGCGGCGCTGCTCGAGCGCGCGCCACGGCTGCGAGTGATTTCCAGTATTTCGGTGGGTGTCGACAACTATGACTTGCCTGCGTTGCGAGCCCGGGGCGTGCTGCTTTGCCACACGCCCGGGGTGCTGACAGAAACGACCGCCGATACGGTGTTCGCCCTCATCATGGCCACCAGCCGGCGCATCGTCGAGCTGGCTAACCTGGTGCGCGACGGCCGTTGGGACCGCAATATCGGCGACGACCTGTTGGGCTGGGACGTGTATGGCAAGACCCTGGGCATCCTGGGATTCGGCCGGATTGGCCAGGCGCTGGCCCGGCGCGCCGCGCTCGGCTTCCGGATGCCGGTGCTTTATCACAGCCGCCGCCCCGTGCATGTTCCGGCGTTGGCCGGACATGTGGTGCACACACCGCTGGACCTGTTGCTGGCGCGAGCGGACATCGTGGCCGTCGTCTTGCCGTTGACCGGCGAAACCCGGGGAATGATGGGCCCACGCGAATTCGGGTTGATGAAACCGGGAGCGTTCTTTGTCAACGCGGCGCGCGGTGCGATCGCGCAGGAACACGCCTTGCTCGGGGCGCTTGACTGCGGGCACCTGCGGGGGGCCGGGCTGGACGTGTATGCCACCGAGCCGCTGCCCCAGGATTCCCCATTGCGTTTGCATCCGAAGGTGACCTGCCTGCCGCACATCGGTTCGGCGACGCACGAGACGCGTCATGCGATGGCCGAGCTCGCCACCAGCAACCTGCTGCAGGCGCTGGACGGGCAACGGCCCGCCGCGGTCTACCCGAACCCTGCCTGAAGCGGCCGGGCTGCGCACTGTTGCCGGCAGGCTGCACGCGCCCGAATTATTCGCGTGCCCGTGCGCTCCGTCACATTGCTTTCACGGCGCCGTCCCTACACTGGGAACCAGAAAGGAACCGCGATGCGCATGTTTGCCGCCACCAGCCCGGACGTTTTGCCTGCGCGCACGGCCGTTCCGGCGGAAATCCTGCGTCGGCTCGCGTTCGGCCGGCCTCTGCGCCGTTCCATCCAGCGTGCCCCCCCCGTTGCGGCAGCGGCCCCCGCGGTCGAAGCGGCGCCGTTGCCATGCGATGACGCCACCGATCTCGATCAGCGGGTGCGGCAATCGGGCGAGTGGTAGCCGGGCGCCGCCCATGGAAACCCGTCCACCGCTTCCTCCCTTCACGGCCGAAACCGCGACCCTGAAGGTGCGGCTTGCCGAAGATGCCTGGAATACCCGGGATCCGCAACGGGTGATCCAGGTCTACACCGAGGACACCCAGTGGCGAAACCGCGCGGAGTTCCCGATCGGCCGCGACCAGGTTCGGCAGTTTCTCGAACGCAAGTGGGCGCGCGAGCTCGAGTACCGGCTGATCAAGGAGCTCTGGGCCTGCGCCAGCCACCGGATCGCCGTGCGCTTTGCTTATGAATGGCGCGATGATTCCTCGCAGTGGTACCGCAGCTATGGCAATGAAAACTGGGAGTTCACGGACCTGGGATTGATGCAACGGCGCTTTGCCAGCATCAACGACCTGCCGATCGCGGTCGGCGACCGCAAGTTTTTCTGGCCACTGGGACGCCGGCCCGACGACCACCCGGGGCTGGGCGCTCTGGGACTCTGAGGGGGCGCCCCTCTCCTGCGCGGCTGTGCCTCGCACCGATGCATTGATGCACCGATACGGTGATGTGGCACAAACGTTGCTTTGAACGGTGTCATGCAGGGCCCTGGCCGGGCCTCGTTGAAACCGTTTCCAAAGGCGTCTCCCATGAATCGCAACGACATCACCGAAAAAATCATCACCGCCAAGGTGCAGCAAGGCATCCATTGGGCCGACGTGGCAAAAAAAGTGGGCCAGTCCAAGGAGTGGACCACCGCTGCCTGTCTCGGCCAGATGACGCTGAACAAGGAGCAGGCAAGCGTGCTGGGCGACATCTTCGGCCTGACCGCGGACGAACAGAAGTGGCTGCAGGTGGTCCCGTACAAGGGCACGTTGCCGACTTCCGTGCCGACCGATCCGCTGATCTACCGCTGGTACGAGATCGTCAGCGTCTACGGCACGACGATCAAGGAGTTGATCCACGAAGAGTTCGGTGACGGCATCATGAGCGCCATCGACTTCTCGATGGACATCAAGCGCGAGCCCGATCCCAAAGGTGACCGCGTGCGGGTCGTGCTCTCGGGCAAGTTCCTGCCGTACAAGACGTACTGAGGCACTGGCGACCGCGTCATCCCTGCGGGTGCTCCTCACCCCTACGGAGTGCTCCTCACCCCCGCGAAGTGATCGTCATCCCCGCGAAGTGATCGTCATCCCCGCGAAGTGATCGTCATCCCCGCGAAGTGATCGTCATCCCCGCGAAGGCGGGGATCCAGGGCGCCCTCAACGGGACGCACTGGTTTCCCGCCTTCGCGGGAATGACGAATCGCAAACGCGCCCCGATCTGCAGCCCGCTGAGCACCGTTGACGCTCATGCCGCCGGCAAGCGCCGACCCCTGTCGCATCGCAGCCGGTTAAGCTTCACCCCATGCGAATCGAACACCTTCGCCAACGCCTGCGTGCCCTGGGCGCCCGGCCCGCGCACGAGCAGCGGGTGCTGCGGCTGTGGTCGCAGGCTTTGCCGCAGGACAGCGGGCGGCGCAGGACCGAAGACTTCCTGCCGGCGCAACTGCGCGCGGGCCTGCCGGCACTTGAGGCGGAACTGCGCGGCCTCGCCAGCTTGCGCAGCGAGCACCCGGCCGCGGACGGCTCGGCACGCTTGCTGGTTGAGCTCGCCGACGGCCAGACCGTGGAAAGCGTGCTGCTGCCGCGCGACGGGCTCTGTGTTTCCTCGCAGGTCGGGTGTGCCGTCGGCTGCGTGTTCTGCATGACCGGCCGCGAGGGGCTGGTCCGCCAGCTCGAAAGCGCCGAGATCATCGCCCAAGTGGCCCTGGCGCGTAGCCAGCGGGTCGTGAAAAAGGTGGTGTTCATGGGCATGGGCGAGCCCGCGCACAACCTGGACAACGTCATGGACGCCATCGACCTGCTCGGCACAGTGGGCAACATCGGGCATAAGAACCTGGTGGTGTCGACCGTCGGC
>JANXVP010000120.1 GCA_025351615.1 Ramlibacter sp.
CTTCGCCGATGAAAAACAATCCCGGCTGCTTCGACTCCAGCGTCTGCGATGACAGGTCGCGCGTGTCGACACCACCCGCCGTGACCTCTGCTTTTCGGTAGCCTTCGGTGCCGGTGGGCACCAGCTCCCAGCGGGTCAGGCGCTGGGCCAGCGCCGCGAGCGCCTTGTCACTGGCCTCGTTGATGGGACGTTGCCAGGCCGGATCCTGCTGCACCCAGGCGTCAGCCAGGCGTGATGGCACAAGTGTCGCGAGTTCGTTGGCAATCAGCTTGCGCGAGCGCGACTTTGCCAGCAGCAGCGCGTCGTACAGCGCGGTGCCCGGCGCCAGATCCAGCCGGATCGGCTGGCCGTCACGCCAATAGCTGGAGATCTGCAGCACGGCCGGTCCCGACAGGCCGCGGTGGGTGAACAACAGATCGTCGTGGAAGGCGACGCGGCTTTTCTTCTCGCCGGTTTCAATGATCACCGGCAGCGCCAGCCCGGCCAGCCCTGAATAAGGCGCCCATGCCGCGCCGTCGAAGGTCAGCGGCACCAACGCGGGCCGGGTCTGGGCGATGCGCAGCCCGAATTGCGTGGCGAGCCGGTAGCCGAAATCGGTGGCGCCGATCTTGGGGATCGAAAGCCCGCCCGTGGCCACGACCAGATTGCGGCAGCACACGGCGCCGCGATCGGTGTCGAGTTCGTAGCGCGCAGGCACGGGCTGATCCGGACTTCGCGCTGAAGAGCGAATCGTCTTGACGCTGCACGGCTGCCAGCGAGTCACGCCGCCCGCGTCGCATTCGGCCAGCAGCATGCGGATGAAGTCGTCGGCCGAGTGGTCGCCGAACAGCTGGCCCTTGTGCTTTTCGTGGAACGGAATCGCATGGCGCTGGACCAGCGCGATGAAATCCTGCGGCGTATAGCGCGACAGGGCCGAACGGCAGAAGTTCGGGTTGTCGCCCAGGAAGTGTTTGTGTGGCGCCGCCGGCTCGAGGTCGCGGTTGGTGAAGTTGCAGCGGCCGCCACCGGAGATACGGATCTTCTCCGCGATCTTTTCGCCGTGGTCCAGCAGCAGCACTGTCAGGCCAAGCTGTCCCGCGCGCCCGGCGCAGTAAAGTCCCGCCGCGCCGGCGCCGATGACGATCGTGTCGAAAAACTGCATGCGCCGCAGTGTAGATCGGCTCTGCGCCCTGGTTGGTCTGCGACACACACGAGCCCGGGCCACGCGGGCGGCCCCGGATGACAGGCTTGCGCTAGCCGACCCGGAATATTGAAGGCAATGCCTGCGCGGCATCGACGCCGGAGATGACGTCGCCGACCACGATCACCGACGGGCTGGTGAGTTGCTCCCGCTCGATCACGCTGACCAATTCGCCCAGCGTCGTCACGGCCTGGCGCTGGTCGGGCAGGCTGGCGCGCTGGATGACGGCGACCGGCGTGCTGGCCGGCAAGCCGGTGAGCAGCTCGGCCTGGATGCGCGCGGCGCCGCTCACGCCCATGTAGATGACGAGCGTCAGCCTGGCATCGCGCACGGTTGCAGCCAACGCGCGCCAATCGGTGCCGTCCGCGCCTGGCCTGGCATGGCCGGTGACGAACACGACGCCGTACGCATGCTCGCGATGCGTCAGCGGCACGCCCAGCGAGGTGACGGCGGCCAGGCCGGAAGTGATCCCGTTGATGACGTGGACCTCGATGCCCGCCGCCTTCAGGTGCTCCACTTCCTCGCCGCCACGGCCGAAAATGAACGGGTCGCCGCCCTTGAGCCGCACGACGTTTTCGCCCTCGCGCGCAGCCAGCACCATCAGCCTTTCGATGAAGGCCTGCGGTGTGCTCTTGCAACCGCCGCGCTTGCCGACATGGACCACCCGCGCCGTCGGCGGGGCGAAGGCGACGATGTCGTCGCTGACGAGGTCGTCGACCAGCAGCACCGTGGCGGCCTGGATCGCCTTCACGGCTTTCAGCGTCAGCAGTTCCGGGTCGCCGGGGCCGGCGCCGACGAGGGTGACCTTGCCGCTGCCGGAGAGGGGATTGCCAGGCTTGCTCATGCTGCGTCAGCCAGATGCAAGATATGTTCCACCTGCTGCGCCATCGAGGCCGGAACCGGCCGGCGCTCCTGCAGCACATCGCGGATGTATGCGGCCGTGGTGGCGGCGTCGATGTCGCGCGGCAGGTCTGGCAGTTCGGTCAGCGTCCCTTTCTGGCCTTGTTCCAGCGCCACATGGCGGCCGCGGATAAAGCCGTCCATCTGCGGCAGCCGCCGCGCATCGGCGACCGCTTCGCCTTCGGTGCCGCGCAGCAGCAGGGCCGTCGATTCGCGCAACTGGAACACTGCCGACATGGACTCCGCGTACTCGCGGTGCGTGTAGCTGCTGACGATCACCGCGGGGCCGTCGCACGGATTCATCAGCTTGACCATGCTGTGGCCGGAGTTGCGCAGGCCGATCACACGGCGGGCGTCGAGCAGACGCTTCAGCCCGGGGCTGACCAGTTCCAGCGGCGCATACGCCGCCTCGCCGCAGTCGATTTGCCGCACAGCGGGGAGCGGCGCGCGATCGAGCGCGGCGAGCACTTGCGCGACCGTCACCCTGGCGTCTTCGCTGGCCGAGCCGTGGATCAGCACCGGCAGGCCGCGCTGCGCCACCAGCAGCGCCAGCAAGGGCGTGAGCACCGGCAGCCGGCGCGCACCGTTATAGCTGGGAAGCACCACCACTGGCTTCTGGCTGGCCGGAAACAGGTGCATCCGCGCCTGCGCGGCATCCAGGAAACCGGCCATTTCGTCCGGCGTCTCGCCCTTGATGCGCATCGCCAGGCAGAAGGCGCCGATCTCCAGGTCGGTGACTGCGCCATCCAGCACCTGGCCCATCAGGTCAGTGGCCTGGTCACGAGCGAGCGGCCGCGCGCCACGGGGGCCGCGTCCGATTTCCTTGATGTACTGGCTGATGCTCACGGGCCCATTTTCCCCGATGCGCCATGACCGCGCCTTATGCGCTCAATTCGGGCACCAGGACGGGAAGTGCGTGCGCCTTCACCATCCGCTTCAACTCCGGCAGGCAAGAGCCGCAGTTGGTGCCGCACCTGAGGTCCGCCTGCAGCGCCGCAAGCCGCGCCTGCGCATCGCCGGCCAGCCCAGTCAGGGAACTTGCGATCTCCAGGTCCGTGACGTTGAAGCAACTGCAGACCTGATGGCCGCGTGACTGCACCGCCATCGGTGCCTTTCCCCCCGGCGACAGGAGCAGGCGGCCATACGCCTGCGCCGGCAACTCGTCCTGCAGCAGCGTGCGGATCCACGCTTGCGCGCTGGTGTCGCCGGCCAGCAGGAAAGCGTCCAGATGCGCGTCGGCGCCAACCCGTGCCAGCCGCATCGCGCGGCGCTGGCCGCGGCGTGGATCGGCGTAGCGCAGCACCTCGGCGCCGTCCAGCCCGAGCAGCGCTTCGATGCGCGTCAGCAGGTCGGCGGCAGGCGCTTCATGCGCCCCCGCGCGCAGCAACACGCCGCTGCGCGAGCGCTGCTGCGCCTCGGCCAGCGGCACGTTGCTGGAAAACGGAACGCATGAGGCGAAAGGGAACCGGTCCATCAGCTTGCGTAGCGCCTCGCGGACCGCCAGCGCCTCGCAGTCCCGCAGCCACGCCACCGCCAGCAGCGACCAAGGCAGGTCGGCCTTGAGGATCTTGACCGCCGCGTGCTTGAGTTCCGGCTGTTTGGAGCTGGGACAAAAAGCGGAGGTGGTGAGCGCATTCACGCCCGCCAGGCGTTCACCCGTGCTGGAGCAGCCGCCCAGGTATTCGCCGCCCCAGTGCATCGCGATGAAGGCCTGGCTGAGGCCGATCTCGTCACTCGCCTCGACCGGCACCACGATCGAGCCGCGCTTGCTGGTCACGTGCACCAGGTCGCCTTCGGCCAGCAGTCGCCGCGCCATGTCCTGCGGGTTCATCTGCAGGCTTGGCTCCGCGACGTGGCCGAATAGGCGCCCCAGCGTGCCGGTGCGGCTCATGCCGTGCCATTGGTCGCGCAGCCGGCCGGTGGTCAGCGAGAACGGGTAGCGCGATTCCCGGGGCTCTGCCACCGGCTGGTAGACCGTGTTGGCGAAGCGGGCCTTGCCGTCCGCCGTGGGGAAAACGCCGTCTTCGTACAGGCGGACCTTGCCCTGCGACGCGCCAGCCGGCATGGGCCATTGCTGCGGCGCCGCGTCCAGCATGGGGTAAGTCATGCCGGTGATGTCAAGGTCGCGGCCGCGGGTCGATTCGCGGTGCTCGTTCCAGATGGCTTCGACGCCGGTTTCCGCGTTGGCGAGGGAGTAGGGGAACAGGGTCCGTTCAACCGACAGAAGCTTTTCCAGCCGCCGCGCGAATTCCACCGCGATCGCCCAGTCGTGGCGGGTTTCGGCCGGGGGCTGCACGGCCGGCCGCACGCGGCTGATGCGGCGCTCGCTGTTGGTCACCGTGCCGGTCTTCTCGCCCCAGGTGGTCGCGGGCAGCAGCAGGTCGGCGTAGTCGCAGGTCGATGTCGTCGAGAACGCCTCCTGCACCACGACGAACTCGGCGCGTTCCAGCGCGCGCCGCACCGTTAGCTGGTCGGGCATCGACTGGGCCGGGTTGGTGCAGGCGATCCACAACGCCTTGATCTCGCCGTCGGCCGCGGCCTGGAACATCTCCACGGCCGTCTTGCCCGGTTTCCCGGGCACCGAGGGAACGCCCCACAACGCGGCCACTTCGGCCCGGTGCTGCGGATTGGACAGATCACGGTGCGCCGACAGCAGGTTGGCGAGGCCGCCCACTTCGCGCCCGCCCATCGCATTCGGCTGACCGGTGAGCGAGAACGGCCCGGCGCCGGGCTTGCCGATTTGCGCAGTCGCCAGATGGAGGTTGATCAGCGCCGCGTTTTTTGCCGTGCCGCTGCTGGACTGGTTCAGGCCCTGGCAATACAGGCTGAGCGTCGCAGCACGACGCTGCGGGTCGCTGGCCCCTCCCGCTGCAAACCACTGCGCCGCGGTGAACAGGTCCTGCTTGCGGAGGCCACAGACTTGGGCGACCACGTCGGGCGTGCAGTCGCGCACCGTCGCCTTCAGCGCATCGAAGCCGCTGGTGCGGGACGCGATGAAGTCGCAACGGGTCCAGCCTTCCCACAGCATGATGTGCAGCAGGCCGTTGAACAGCATCACGTCGGTGCCCGGCTGGATCGGCAGGAACAGGTCGGCGATGCCGGCGGTTTCGGTGCGGCGTGGGTCGCACAGGATAATCCGGAGCTCCGGGTTCGCCGCCTTCGCATCCTCGATTCGTCGGAACAGGACCGGGTGGGCCCACGCCGTGTTGCTGCCGGCGATGAAGATGCAGCCGGCATGGTTCACGTCGTCGTAGCAGGTGGGCGGCGCGTCGGCGCCGAGCGTCAGCTTGTAGCCGGCCACCGCGCTGCTCATGCAAAGCCGCGAGTTGGTGTCGATGTTGTTGGTGCCGAGCAGGCCCTTGGCCAGTTTGTTGAAGACGTAGTAATCCTCGGTCAGCAGCTGGCCCGAGATGTAGAAGCCGACTGCATCCGGACCGTGCTCGCGAATGATCTGCGCGAAGCTTTCGGTCGCGAAGTCGAGAGCGCCGTCCCAGCCGACGCGCCTGGGCGCTTCGCCGCGATGCTCGCGCCGCATCGGGTGCAGCAGGCGTGTCTGCATCGTCACCGGCGCCGATGCTGTCAGGTGCAGCGTCGAGCCCTTGGTGCAGAGCCGGCCGAAATTTGCGGGATGGTCCGGGTCGCCGCGTACGCCGGTGATCTGGTTGCTTTGCGATTCGATGATGACGCCGCAGCCGACTCCGCAATAGGGGCAGGTGGAGCGCGTTTCCTGCACAGGCGACGTCACGCGGTATGCGGCGCCTGCACGTCGAAGGTCCGGTCGCCGACCGCGCCTGTGGTGGCGCCCGGTCCAGAGCGGGGCGGCTGCACGTCGATCGCCAGGGTTGCCAATTCCACCGGGTCCAGCAGCACCCGACCGGCGTCTAGCTTGACGGCGAACTTTTGCACGCAGCCTTCGTCGGGCGCGCTGGCGCAGCCGTCGGCCATGCCGATGGTCCAGTTGTGCAGCGGGCAGGCCACGCTGGTGCCGAACACGATGCCCTGCGACAGCGGGCCGCCCCTGTGCGGGCAGCGGTCCAGCAGCGCGAACACCTGGTCCTGGTCGTTGCGAAAGACGGCGACGTCCATGCCCTGCGGCCGCGCGACGCGGCGCGAGCCCAGCACCGGGATGTCGTCGACGCGGCAAATGGCGGTCCACGCGTCCGTCATGCGGGCACCAGTCTGGCAAACTGCCGCATATCGACGGCAGCTTTCTCGTGCTCGAACCAGGGATCGGGTTCGCCATCGAGCGCGAACTGAAGGCGCTCCCACAGGGACTTGCGCAGCGCGTGGTCTTCCAGGATTTTCTTCTTGACGTAGTCGAGGCCGACGCGGTTGACGTAGTGCAGCGTGCGCTCCAGGTAGAAGCCTTCCTCGCGGTACAGCTGCAGGAAGGCGCCGCTGTATTCCATCACTTCCGCCGCCGTCTTCAGCTTGCAGAAGAAGTGCGCGACCTCGGTCTTGATGCCGCCGTTGCCGGCGATGTAGATTTCCCAGCCGCTGTCGACCCCGATCACGCCGACGTCCTTGATGCCGGCTTCGGCACAGTTGCGCGGGCAGCCGGATACCGCCAGCTTTAC
>JANXVP010000123.1 GCA_025351615.1 Ramlibacter sp.
CATCGAGCACGATGGACACGTCACCCGGCAACTGGGCGATGGTTTCCAGCAGTTCGCGGCTCTCCGCAGCCGGCACCCCGGCCGCGGGCTCATCGAGCAGCAACACGGCCGGACGGGCCGCCAGCGCCAGCGCGATCTCCACCAAACGCTGCCTGCCGTAGGCCAGCTCCCTGGTCTGAATGTGGGCTGCGTCGAGCAGGCTAAGCCGGTCCAGCAGCGCCGCGGCATCGTCGACGGCTTCGGCATGGGCCGCGACCGGTCGCCAGAAGCGCGCGCCGACGCCCCGCTGCTCGCAGACCGCCAGCGTGACCGACTCCAGCACCGTCATGTCTGCGAACAGCCGGTTGATCTGGAACGTGCGCGCCAGGCCGAGCTTGGCCCGTTGGTGCTGCGCACGCCGGGTGACGTTCGCGCCATTGAGGAGCACGGTGCCCGATGTCGGCAGGAGAAACCCCGTCAGCAGATTGATCAGGGTTGTCTTGCCGGCGCCGTTGGGGCCAATCAGCGCATGGCGCGCGCCCGCTACGACATTGAAATTGACGCCGTTGGTGACGACGAGCCCCGCGAACTTCTTCACCAGGTCGCGCGTCTGCAGGATGTAGCTCACCGCCAGACCTTTGCCATGCGCGTGGCGAGGGCTCGCACCCCCCCCATGAGGCCGTCGCGCGCGAACAGCACGACGAAGATCAGCAGCAGCCCGAGCCAGAACTGCCAGTACTGCGGGTTCAGGCCGGACAGCAGATGCTGCACCGTCATGAAGACGATCGCGCCGAGCATGGCGCCATACAGGCAGCCGGCACCGCCGAGCACCAGGATCAGCAACAGACCGGCAGAACGCGAAAAGCTCAACACGTCGATCGACACGAACTGGGTGGTCTGGGTGAGCAAGGCGCCGGCGACGCCGGCATAGGCGGCGCCCACGGTGTAGATCGCCACCAGGCGTGAATGGACCGGCGTTCCCAGCGCGGGCATGCGGTACACGTTCTGGCGGATGCCCTGCAACGACAAGCCGAACGGGGAACGCACCAGATGCCGCGCGACCCAGAACAGCAGGAACAGGATGCCGACGCTGTAGATGTACGCCGTCTTGCCAACCATGTCGAACGCGAACAGGCCGAACAATGGCTTCATCGCAATTCCCTGCAGCCCGTCGAGTCCGCCGGTGATGCTGGTGAGCTTGTTGGCCAGCTCATACAGCATCAACGCCACTCCCAGCGTGACCATGAGCCGCGTCAGGTCGGCGCCGCGCAACACCAGGAAGCTGGTGATCAAGCCAAGTCCCGCGGCCACCAGGCCCGCCACGGCCAGGCCCAGCGTCGGGTCGCCCCAGCCGTACCTGGCGAGCAGCCCGGCGGCGTAGGCGCCGATGCCGAAGAAAGCCGCATGGCCGAGCGAGACGATGCCGGCATAGCCCAGGATCAGGTCCAGCGAAAGCGCGAACAACGCGGTGATCACGATCTGCGACAGCAGCGCGAGATCGGCGGGGAATACGAAATAGGCAGCGATGGGAAGGAGCCAGAAGGCAAGTTCCGGAGCGTTCCGGCGCCAGGATGTGTGCAGCCGCCCGGCTTCGGCGCGGTCAAGGGGAAGAGCTGTCATTTGCCTGGCCTATCTCACCACCGCGCGACCGAACAGGCCCTGCGGCCGAAACACCAGCGTGATCACCATCACTGCATAGATCACGAAGCCGCCGACCTGCGGGACGTAGTACTTGCCCGCGACATCGCAGATGCCCAGCAGCAGCGATGCATAGAGCGAGCCCGTGATGTTGCCGACGCCCCCGACGGCAACCACGATCAGGAAATAGGCGATGTACTTGATCGGGAATTCCGGGTCCATGCCCAGCATCTCGACGCCGAGCGCACCGCCCAGGCCGGCCAGCGCCGAGCCGAGCGCGAACGTGACGACGAACACGCGGTCGACGTCGATTCCCACGCCGCGCGCTGCGCGCGGGTTGTCCACCGAGGCGCGCAGCCTGGCGCCGAATCTGGTGCCGGCGACCAGCCACTGCAGCCCCAGGGCCAGCAGCAGGCCGACGACGATCAGGAACAGACGGTACACACCCACGTCGACGCCGGGCAGGTGGAACTGGCCGGATAGCATCGGCGGCAGCTGAAGCGGCTGCTGCTGGGCACCGAAGACATAGTGGGCGCTCGAGATCGACACGAACACCAGGCCGATGGAAAACAGCACCTGATCGAGGTGCGAGGAGCGGTACAGACGGCGGTAGAGCGTTCGTTCCAGCACGACCCCCGCCAACGCCGATGCCACGACCACGACCGGAAGAGCCGCCAGGAAGGGGACCCCGTAGCGGTTCAACAGGACCACGCAGACATAGCCGCCGAACATCGCGAACGCCCCATGGGCGAGGTTCACGAAATTCATCAGTCCGAGCGTGACCGAGAGGCCGACGCTGATCAGGAACAGCAGGACGCCCGAAGCAATGCCGTCGAACAGGACCGTCATGGGTTCATGTCATTGCTTGCCCGGGTCTTTGAAATCCGGAATATTGTCGAACTCGACGTTCTGCAGTTTGCCGCCGACGCGCTCGACCTTGCGGATGTAGACGGTCTGCACGATGTCCCGCGTGGCCGGATCGATGCTGATCGCGCCGCGCGGGCTGATCCACTTCATGCCTTTTGCGGCTTCGACGAACTTTTCGGCGTCGGTGTTGCCGTTGGTCTTCTTCAGCACCTCGGCAATCAGGTGCATGCCGTCGTAACCGCCGATCGACATGAAGTTCGGCCGGTCGTTCGGATAGGCCTTGTAATATGCATCGGTGTAGGCCTTGTTCTCGGCCGACCTGTGCGCCTCCGAGTAGTGGAAAGACGTGATCAGTCCAAGCGCCGAGTCGCCGATGGCCTCCAGGATGTCTTCGTCCGGCAGGTCGCCGGTGGAGATCAGCCTGATGCCTGCCTGCGCCAGCCCGCGCTCGGTGAAGCCCTTCATGAATGCAATGGTTTCGCCCCCCGGCGGCAGGAAGATGAAGACGGCGTCCGGCCTGGTGTCCTTGATCTTCTGCAGGAACGGCGCGAAGTCGGGATTCTTCACCGGCGAGCGCACTTCGCCGACGATCTGCCCGCCCGCCGCGGTGAAGGTCTTCTTGAATTGCGCCTCGGCATCCTGGCCGGGGCCGTAGTCAGCCACCAGGGTGAAGACCGTCTTGATCCTGTTCTTCGCGGCCCAGGTCGCGATCGGCGCCGAGTTCTGCGCCAGGGTCATCGAAGTGCGAACGATATAGGGCGACTTGGCCGTCACGGACGAAGTCGCGGCGTTCATCACGACCATCGGCTTCTTCGCCTCGGTAGCCAGGGGCGCCACCGCGAAGGCCGAAGGCGTCAGCCCGAAACCAGCCAGGATGTCGACCTTGTCCTTCACGACCAGCTCCTGCGCCAGCCGCTTGCTGACATCGCCGGAGGTGCCCGGACTGTCGTCCTTCAGGATGAGTTCGACCTTGCGGCCGCCGAAGGTGTCGCCCCTGGTGGCCAGATAGAGCTTCACGCCATGCTCGATCTGCTTGCCATAGGCCGCGAACGGTCCGGACATGGGCAGCACGAGGCCGATCTTGACGGGGTCGGCCGCCAACGTGCTGCCCGCAAAGACGACGGCCAGGCTCATGGCGACCAGTTGCTTGTTCACACGCATGCTGTTAACTCCGGTAAGGTTGACGAAGGCTTATGCAGCCGCCGCAAAAGCGTCACATAAAAGAAACAGAACGCCAGCGCACCCACCGCGCCGACTGCCGCGGAAATCGTGGCAACGATCGAGTTATCGGCGAGGACTGCGATGGCGAGCCCCGCCAAGGCCGCGACATGGCAGGCGAAATGGATTCGCAGCAAGCCCGCACTGGTCAACGAGGAAGGGGTGGGCGCCCGCCGGCCGGCGCCGCTCGCATGCATCGCCGCCAGGAATGGAAGGATGCGCTGCAGCATGCCAAGCAGGAAGCTCAGCAGACCCACGCCGATCAGGCACAGCCCGAACCATGTCGCCAGCCGGGGCGCCGGCAGCTCCAGCACCAGCGCAAATCCCAGCAGCAGGCTTGCAAGCAGTCCGGCCCAGCCGATCCTCACCAGCGTCAGGGAGCGTCCCAGCTTGCGCCGCATTCCACGGCGCAGGGCGACGACCATCAGCACCAGATGCAGCACGAGCGCTGCGGTGGCCGCCAGCAGGGCCGCAATACGCAGCAGCGCCGGCGCGATACCGAACGCCGCCACCCCCGCCAGCACCAGCGCGGCGAAGGCCAGCGTGAACGAAGTCAGTTGGGCGCGTTCGCCCGGAACGTCGGCCAGCGCGAACATCGGCACCAGGATGTACGACAGACCCAGCAGCAGCATGCCCATGAAGCCGAAGGGCGCGAATACCAGGTGCAGCGCCAGAGTCATCTTGTGCAGGGGCGCTGTGAGGCCCAGCAAGGCGCCTGCCAGAACCAGCGCGCTGGCCAGCACGACCACCAGCGACGTCAACGCCGCCCAGCCATGCGCCACCACGCCGGGCATGCCGCGCGCGCCGAGCAGGTTGCGCGCCATCAGCGCCGCCCAGGAGGTCAATGCCAACGCAACCGCGACCGCGCCCACGGCCAGCAGCGGCGG